>NZ_JAUBRP010000001.1:102745-199113 GCF_036701935.1 Microcoleus sp. M2_D5
CGGTGCTTCCGTGGGAGTTGGAGTCGGAGTTGGAAGTGATTCTGTAGTTGAAGTTTGAGGTTGAGTTGGATCTGTAATTGTGCTTGTAACTGTAGTTGTAGTAGTAGTGGTAATGGTGGTTGGCCTGGGAGTACCCGTCCCAGTCACAGCGATAAAATCATTCGCCTCGATGAGCGCCGCTGGAGTGTCGATCAAAATTGCTAAAAGCTTGCCGTCAAGCGTCGTAATTACTGTATCCCTGACATTTGCACCGTTGCCTTGGGTAACTAGCAGTTGAGCGAAAGATAAATTGCTCGGCAGTCCAAAGAAATCCTCTGTGTCATTGTAATCAGTAATTAAAGCCAGACTGCCAGGCCCGGCTCCCAATCCAAAAACATCGCTGCCGCTGCCGCCAGTCAGAGTATCCGAACCCTCGCCTCCGATTAAAGAATCATTACCCTCTGCCCCAAATAAATTGTCATTGCCGAAACCGCCCAAAATTGTATCGTCGCCGATACCTCCAGCCAAGGAGTCATCGCCAAAACCGCCGTCGATACCATCATTACCTTTGCCACCAAACAAAAAGTCATTGCCTTCATCTCCCACTACCGAGTCGTCGGCTTCATCGCCGCGAAGGGTATCGGAACCGGTGCCGCCAAAAACTGTATCGTCAGCCTTGCCGCCGAATATCTGGTCATTACCAGCATCTCCGAAGAGCGAATCGTTGTCGGCATTGCCGTACAAAGTGTCGTCGCCGTCGCCGCCGGTCAAATAATCGTTGCCCTCAGCGCCCAACATTTGATCTCTACCACTGCCGCCGTTGAGAGAATCGTTCCCCGCATTCCCGTAGAGAAAGTCGTCATCAGCATTGCCGAACACGGAATCGTCGCCGTCATTCCCTGTGAGGGTGTCGTTACCAGTACCGCCGGCAATTACATCAAAGCCTCCGTTGCCAAAAACTAAGTCGTCCCCGGCGTCTCCCAACACGCTGTCTATCCCGTCGTTGCCTTCGAGGATGTCGTTGCCCAAACCGCCGCGAATCGAGTCGTCGCCGTTTCCGCCGGAAGCAAAATCGCGACCTTGGTTGCCAATGAGTTCGTCATTTCCTTCAGCGCCAATCAGCGAATCTGCTCCGTCACCTCCCAGAAGCTGGTCGTTGCCGGCGTCGCCCTCTAGGGTGTCATCTCCTCCCGCACCCAGGAGCGTGTCATCGCCATCTAAGGCGCGAATTCGATCGCCCAGCGGAGTTCCTAGAATAAAGTCGTTGCTGTCTGTGCCGATCAGGTTTGCCATACGGGATACACCGCTCCTAAATCAAATAAATTGTTTGAAATTATGTTAATCGCCTTCGTGACAAGGGATTGCTGCTTGCCTACGTTAGCATAGTTGAGATTGTGGGGATCGGGCGAAGGGG
Source organism: Microcoleus sp. M2_D5 (assembly GCF_036701935.1). NCBI lineage: Bacteria > Bacillati > Cyanobacteriota > Cyanophyceae > Oscillatoriales > Microcoleaceae > Microcoleus > Microcoleus sp. M2_D5. Next base: position 104,139 of record NZ_JAUBRP010000001.1, read on the forward strand.
CGCGGGAAGTTTTGTCTCTGTTCGGAGTTGCGATCGGGGCTGGTATAATGCCCGATCGCCAATCTAATTTAGGAATGAGAATTAAATAAAATCCACTTTTCATGTTTGTTGTGGGATGGGCGTCCCGCCCGTCCTTTCTGGGCGGGCGTCCCGCCCGTCCCACAAGAAAAAAGGGAAATTATTTAATTGACGATCCTTAGTTATTCGGGATTTTTTCAAAGATAAATTAGTCGATCGGACTCAAGGAAGTCAAACTCGACAAACGAAATCAGCAAGAATGAAAAATGAATAACCTTTTTCATTAGTCAACAGTCATTAGTCAACAGTCAAAAGTCAACACTCAACAGTTAACAGGTAACACTATCTCAAATTCACTTCCTCCCCCCAAGGTAGAATTCACATTAATTGTTCCGCCGTGGGTTTCGACTACAATCTGGCGGGCGATCGCTAATCCCAATCCGGTTCCTTTTCCCACTCCTTTGGTCGTAAATGAGTGGTCAAATATCTTTTTATTGACTGATTCATTCATGCCGCACCCATTATCGGTAATTGCAATTTTTACCCACCCATTTTCCATCGATGTTTCAATGACAATTCGATTGGGATGAGCCTTAATTTCTGCGATATCTCGCCCGGTATTCGCTTCCTCCAAAGCATCTATCGCATTGGCTATTATATTCATAAACACTTGATTTAATTGTCCAGGAAAACACTTAATTGCAGGTAATTTGCCATAGTTGGTAATCACTTCAATAGCGGGACGTTGGTGATTAGCTTTCAGGCGATGTTTGAGAATTAAAAGGGTGCTATCAATGCCTTCGTGAATGTTAAAAACAACTTTATAATCTCTATCTGTACGAGAAAAAATACGTAAACTGGTACTGATATTTTTGAGCCGATCGCAGGCCGTAGACATGGAATTCATTATTTTAGGTAAGTCTTCTAGGGTATATTCCAAATCAATTTCTTCGGCATGGTTGATAATTTGTTCGCTCTGGTTGGCGAAAGTTTCTTGATAGAGTTGCAAGTGTTCGATCAACTCGGCAATCGTAGGCTTAGTTTCTTGGAGACTGGCAGCGATAAAACCAAGGGGATTATTCATTTCATGGGCTACACCAGCTACTAAATTACCTAAAGCAGACATTTTTTCACTTTGGATTATTTGTAATTGAGCGTTTTGTAATTTGTGTAATGCTCTTTCTAATTCCACTGATTTTTGCTGGAAGGCAAGTTCTGCTCGTTTGCGATCGCTAATATCTATCATCACGCCATCCCAAACGATCGAGCCGTCGGCTTGCTGTTCCGGTCGTGATGCAGCCTGCACCCATTTCACAGTGCCAGAGGTCGTAATAATGCGCCATTCCTGCTCAAAAGGCATGAGAGTCTCGGCAGAATGGATGAACGCCTGAGTCAGATCTCGGCGATCGTCTGGATGCTCCAGCATCCGAAAATCTGTGATGCCTGCCAAGAAATCTTGGGGTGGCACTTCATATAGAGCGGCGCAGCCTGGACTAACGTAGGGAATTGAAACAGAACCATCGGGAGCGAGGCAAAGCTGATAAATTATGCCAGGAAGATTATCCGCCAGCTTTTGAAAGCGGGCTTTGCTAGCACTCAGTTCTACTAACATTTGTTGGGCTTGCTCGTAAAGTCGGGCATTTTCCAGCGAAATAGCGGCTTGAGCGCAAAGGAGATTCAGGAGTTCGACGCGATCGCTCGTAAATGCCCCTATTGCTAAACTATTTTCCAGATATAAAATGCCCATCAACTTGCCTTGATGCAAAATCGGACTACACAAGATACTCTTCGGCTGCTGGCGCATGATATACGGATCGTTGGCTAAAGTAGGATCTGCTGTCGCATTCACCAGCACAACAGCCTGATTGTTGTGCTTAACTTTGTAAATGAGCTTTAGGGGAATTTCGTGACTCTCCTCAACAGGAATCCTCTGCAACACAACTGGGTTTCTTCCCTGGGTAATTGAGCCTTTAACTAGCAAGCTATCGTCTCGTAGCAATGTTAATACGCATTTATCTGCCCCGGCATTTTCGATCGCCAGAGAAAGCAACGATGAAAGCAGTTTTTCGAGTTCGATTTCGCTGGAGATAGTTTGGGAAGCTTTAAGAATCGCTTTTAAATCTAGGCTATGTGAGATATGGCTGCTAGAAGTGGCAGAAGTGGAAGTGACAGTCCCCACGGCAAAGATAGTTTCATGAGTGGAAAGGGTCGAACGAGTTTGCTGTAATACTCGAGCGAGTAATTGGGGATAGCGTTTTTCTAAATCAGCGACTTTGGCTTTTGCACCCCAGCGAGCATAGCCGTAGTAAGCTTCAATCATGTACTCCCCAGCAATGCGCTGTTTACCCCAATCTAGGTAAAACTTTGCTGCCAGTTCGTTGCCAAGGGCTTCATCCTGGATATAATCGTTGGCTTTAGCAAGAGAAATTGCCTGGTCATATAGCTCAATTGCTTCGGTTTTTTGTCCTAATACTCGCCATTTTTCCGCTTCTACTAAATCAAATTTATGCTGATAGTTCATTGGGGCATAGTGCGCCCAGTGCTGTAAAAGAGTTTGGTTTTCTGCTACTCGCTCTAATGCGGTTGATACTTCGCCCGATCGTTGAGTCAATTGTGCTAGAGCAATCAAAGAATCATAGAAATAAAATGCAGGTTCGCCAACTGTACTTGCACCTCCCATGAAATAGTTTCTGCACTCAAGCGCAAGGTTGTTTGCTGCCTCAACTTCCCCAAACAAAAAGCCAAGGGTCAACTTATATGAGTAAAACATATATAAGCCATGCCAATCATTTGCAGACCGCAGCAGAGGCAGAAATTCTGTCTCTTGGAGTGCAGAGCTAGAAAAAATAGTGGGATCCTCTGCCAAACCCAGTAAATTTAAAATTGCTTGCCAATATATCAGACAGGCATTGACCGATCCTAACTGCTTCAATTGCACTAAAGCATGATAGTAATTGCGTGTATTTTGCTCCAACTCAGGAAGGGGTTGACCGCAGTAAAAAGCATTTCGACAGAAAGTTTGAGCGCAATATCCAGCATATTCCAGGTTGCCAATCTCTAGCCCCAGCGTGTAGCCCTCCTTCAAGAGGGGTAAAGTTTCTGCAATGTGATAGTTTCGGTGGATAATATAACCACCTAGCAGCAAAAATACTTCAGGTTTTGGCGCTTTATCATGGAATTTTAAAGCGAGATGCAATGCCAACTGGCCAAACTGTGCAGCTAAATCTATATCTTTCTCGATGTTACAGAGAACCAGGCTGTAGCAAGCATAGTTAGTAGCAGAAACAGAGATGTTTCCGTGTCGCAGAGATAATTTGACGACCAAGGTCGTTAATAATGGATACAAAAGAGAGCCACAGCTGTAAGCGGTTGCCATGATACTGCTGGCGATCTGGGTAATGGCTATTTTTTTGGCATCGGTCATGACAGGGAGATCGGCAAAATCTTCAATTTTTTGGTCGCCAATGTATTCGCTAATTTCTTGGATTGATTGCTGAATATCTGCCATTGTGGGTGATTCGGTAATCGTTATCCCCAATTGTTGTAAGAGAGCGATGCCGATGCCCAATACTTGAGTAAATTGCATTTGGGAAACCTTGGCTTGAATCCTAATGCGGTAAACATTGACCTTTTCTTGTAAGTCATGAGCCTGTTCGATGACAATATTAATGAACTGTTCCATCGCCTCAAAATCACCGCCCAGCATTGCCACTTCTGCCGCTAATTCATGGAAGGCGATAGTCATTTCATACTGCTGTTGCCAAGCTTGCTCTGGCAACAAAGATAATCCCACGGCGGCATATTCACGCGCTGCTTGATAAGCGGTGGAATTCTTGGCTTTGCGACAGGCTATTAAATTGAGTTGGGCTAATTCTTCTCGTTCCGTTGGTTGGGTAATTAAAGCAGTTCCGTGATTTAATTGATTGACGATTTCAAAAATCCGGTCTTCTCTTGCTTGTGCGGAAATCTGTTGCAGCAGCAGTTGTCCGATTTGGTAATGAGTTGTCTGTTTTTGGTCGTCGGGAATTAGGGAATAGGCGGCTTGCTGGACGCGATCGTGTAAAAATTTGTATGTAACAATCAGTTGATTTTCAGATGTAGGTGCTTGATTTTCTTGCCCGACATAAAACTTATAAACATCACCAATTGGTAAAACCAACCCTTCTTGCAAAGCTTTCCACAAAGCCGCAGCCGTCTCAATTTCCGATTGCTGCGAAACAATCGCCAAAGTTGCTAAATCAAAAGAGTTACCAATACAAGCAGCTAACTGCAAGACATCTTGAGTCGATCGCGGTAATTTTTGCAGTTGTAAACTCATAAAAATTACAACGTCATCTGTAACTGCTTGAGCCGTCACTTTTGATAGATTGCATTGCCAACGCCCTAACTCAAAGTCAAATTGAATTAATCCATCTTGATGCAATGCTTTGAGAAACTGGGTGGCAAAAAACGGATTTCCTTTGGTTTTTTGATAAATCAATACAGAAAGAGGCCATGCTACATCTTCCGAACATTTGAGCGTGTCACCCACTAACCTATTTACTTGCTCTTGACTCAGTGGTGCTAAAGTAATGGTATTAATCTTTGCTTGTGATTTAGCAATTTCATTCAAAGTCAACATTAAGGGATGTCCTGGATTGACTTCGTTATCACGGTACGCACCAATAATGAAAAGATGACTTGTATCAGCCATTAATAGCTGCATTAACTTGAGCGATGCGGAATCTGCCCATTGCAAGTCATCTAAAAATATGACTAATGGATGTGATGCACTGGTGAAGACTTGCGTAAATTTTTGGAATAATAAATTAAATCTATTTTGTGCCGCAGTCCCTGATAGCTCTATCGCTGGTGGTTGTTCACCAATAATTCTTGAAAGTTCGGGAATAACTTCAATAATTACTTGACCATTTTCGCCAACAGCCTCTAATATTTTATTTTTCCATTGCTCTATTTTGCAATCACTTTCCGTTAATAATTGCTCCATCAAATCCCGGAAGGCTTGCACGAAAGCACTGAAGGGAATATTGCGTTGAAATTGGTCATATTTGCCTTTAATAAAATAGCCGCGTTGTCTGACAATGGGTTTATGCACTTCGTTGACAACTGCTGTTTTTCCAATGCCGGAAAAACCAGCTACTAGCATCATTTCTGTTGCACCTTTACTGACTCTATCAAATGCTTGTAGCAGGGTTTCTACTTCAGCTTCTCGTCCATAGATTTTGTCGGGTATGAGAAAGCGATCGCACAGATCCCTTTGCGCTATTTGAAAGCTCTCAATTTTCTGAGTTTCTTGAAGTTGATGTAAACATTTTTCGAGATCGTATTTCAAGCCTAACGCACTCTGATACCGGTCTTCCGCATTTTTTGCCATCAATTTGCTGACAATCTCTGAAAGTACAGATGGAATTTGTGGATTAATTTCGTGGACTAATGGTGTGGCTTGGGCGATATGGCAATGCACTAATTCCATCGGGTCATTGGATTGAAATGGCAATTCTCCTGTCAGTAATTCGTAGAAGGTGACACCAAGTGAATAAAAATCAGTCCGGTAGTCAATTCCTCGGTTCATTCTTCCGGTTTGTTCGGGAGAAATGTAAGCTAGTGTTCCTTCTAATACATTGGTATTGATGAGAGTTTGCGTTTCTTTGGGTAGTAAAGATGCAATGCTAAAGTCGATTAATTTGACTTGTTTAGTTGAGGGATTAATCAGAATATTCGTGGGTTTGATGTCTTTGTGAATGATGCGTTCGCGGTATAAAATATCGAAGGCATTACAGAGGGCGATCGCGATCTCTAAAAAATCGCTCAAATATAGGGCGTTTTCTCCTTTCAATGCCCATTCATTCAAGGAAATGCCCCCAAAGTCTTCCATCAATAACGCATAGCCATTTTGATATTGTTCTAGGCTATAAGTTTCAATAATCCCAGAGTGACAAAGGTTTTTAGCAAGGGTATATTGATTGCGAAATTGTACCAGTTCGCTGAAGGTGGGATATTCGTTTTTCAGTAGTTTGATGACGACACGTAATCGGTCATTAGTACGGATAGCCCGATAAACTAAGGTACGACTTCCTGAATAAACTGTTTCAATAATTTGATATTTTTGAATTTGAAAGCTTGTACGATCGTTACTGTTTTGGTTGGTGTTTTTCATTGCTGTTATGGGTTGAGAGTAAAGGGGTTAGTGGTTGTTAAATAAGCCCATATCGGGAAAGTAACTGTTTTAGTCGTTTTTTTGTGGTAATAGGATAATAAATTCGGTGCCTTGGCATGAGGTAGAATTAACGTGAATTGCACCGCCATGTTTTTCAACGACGATTTGCCGCGCGATCGCCAATCCTAACCCTGTGCCTTTTCCTACTGCCTTCGTGGTGAATAAATGGTCAAAAATCCGCTGTTTCACGGCTTCAGTCATGCCCGCACCGTTATCGGCAATCTGAATTTTGATGTGCCGATCGCCCGACAGACTGGTACGAACTGTGATACAGTAGGGATTTGCTTTAAGCTCCTCCAAACTGCGTCCTTGGCTTGATTCTTCTAGAGCATCGATCGCGTTAGCAAGCAGGTTCATAAAGACTTGGTTCAGTTGACCGGGAAAGCATTCGATTTGGGGGAGATTGCCGTAGTCTGTGACGACTTCGATCGCGGGATGGTGTTCGTTGGCTTTCAGCCGGTGTTTCAAAATTAAGATGGTGCTGTCAATGCCCTCGTGGATATTAAAGGGAACTTTGTAGTCTTTATCGGCTCTGGAGAAGGTGCGGAGGCTGGTGCTAATGCCGCGAATGCGATCGCACCCCACTTTCATCGACAACATCATCTTTGGCAAATCTTCTAAGGCATACTCTAAATCAATATCTTCAGCATCTTGTTCGATTTCATCGCCGGGATTTGGCAGTTTTTCTTGATACAATTTTAAGTGACCAATCACATCTTTTATCGTGGTGGTTGCTTCCTCGATATTCCCGTTAATAAAGCCGACAGGATTATTAATTTCGTGGGCAACTCCCGCTACTAAATTGCCCAAGGCGGACATTTTTTCGCTTTGCACGATCTGTAACTGTGCTTGCTGCAGATCGAGGAGCGATCCCTCTAATTCTTGTGCATAAGCTTGAGATTGCTGGTACAATCGAGCATTTTCTATAGAGATAGCCGCTTGGGCGCACAAAAGTTGGATGACTTCAGTGCGATCGTGTGTAAATGCACCAATTGTCAAGTTATTTTCTAGATATAGCAACCCGATTAATTTACCCTGATTTAACATCGGCGCGCACAGCACACTTTTGGGCTTTTCCTGCATCAAATACGGATCGGCAATAAAATCGTTTTGTACTGCTGCATTATCCAAAACCACAGTTTTCCAAGTCCGCTTAACATAGTTGACCACAGCAGACGGGAACTCCTCGCTGCCTGACAGCGGTACAGATATTGAGATGACATCTCGATGGAAGGATGCCACAGCTTCGATCGCGAGATTCCCATCCTTAAGCAACAGCAGAACTGCTTTTTTTGCCCCGGCATTTTCCATCACCACACACATCAATGCAGCCAGCAATTTTTCTAATTGAATTTCACTCGATAGAGTTTGGGAGGCTTTGAGAATAGTCGCAAAATCGAGGGCTTCGTAAATATTTTTGCTGCTAGATAGAGTTGTTGGGAAGGTTTGATGTAAAACTGACGATTGATTGATTGTGTGGAGGCGAGTTTCGCTGATTCCAAAACGATTTTCTCTTGCGTGCAATATGGGAGCAAGAAGTTGGGGATAGCGTTTTTCTAAGTCATCGATTTTGGCTTTCGCACCCCAGCGAGCATAACAGTAGTAGGCTTCTTGCATATAAGCTTGCGCCACTTTTTCTTTGCCCCAGTCGAGGTAGAATTTAGCTGCTAGTTCGTTAGCGAGGGCTTGTTCTTGGATGTATTCGTTTTCTTTCGCTCCAGAAATAGCGCGATCGTACATTTCAATAGCTTCTGCCCTCTGTCTGGCAATTCGGTATTTCTCTGCTTCTACCAACTGCCACTTATGCAAATAATTCATGGGGGCGTGTTCTGCCCAATACTGCAACTTCCTTTGATTTTCCTGAACTCGTTGCGACTGCGTTTCTAACTCCGTCTCGGACTCAGGAGTGGCAAGGGCTATGAGTGAGTCATAGAAATATAAAACAGCTTCGGAAGTAATTCCTGCGCTTCCGGCTATATACTCTCTTGCTCGATCGACATCTGCCGAGGCCCGAACAATGTTTTCCAGCAGGAATCTCAACGTCGCCCTGTACAGATAGAAGCTGCAGAGTCGGTACAAATCGTTAGTGGCAAGCGACTGAGAAACCAGCTTCTCCTCATAGCGTTCTTCTTCAAAGGAAATCTCAAACTTGTTTGGATTACCCAATAAAAACAGCGTTGTTTCCCAATAAATCGAACAATAATTTGCCGTCGCTAGTTGGTTGAGGTCGAGTAATTGCTGACGGTATGCCCGAATTTGGAGTTCGAGTTCTGTCAAAGGTTGACCGCACCAGTAGGAATGCAGACAAAATCCATGCCCATTAAACCCGACAAACTCTAAATTTCCTGTTTCTAATGCGGCTTGATAGCCTGCCTGAAAAATGGGGAGGGTTTCCCGCAAATGCGATTTGCGATGGTACAAACAGAGTCCGATTGCAGCAAAAGTTGCAGGGCGAATATTTTTTGCCTCCGCCCTACTGCCAAGACGATAAGCTAATCGGCAAAATTGATCGGCTACCGTCACATCTTGTAGAAAGTTATTGAGAAACATACCATAGCAGCTATAGCTATAAGCTGAAGTGCAACTGTTGCCATATTGGATAGATAAATTTACCTGTAAGGCAGTCACCAGCGCAAACAAAGACGAACCGACCAGATAACAAGCTGTCGCAATACTTGCCGCCACTTGCATCGCTGCCAGTTTTTGGGTATCCACCATCGCTGGCAGATCGAATAACTCTTCAATCGGTCGATCGGCGATCGAGCTATTAATTTCCTGCACTGCTTGCTGAATATCTTCTGATGTAGGGCTATCGGGCAATTCTACTCCTAATTCTTTGAGACTCAACAAACCGATAGCAATTCCTTCTAAAAACTTGTTCTGGGACGATAATGCCTGAATTTTGACGATGTAAACGTTCACTCGCTCTAGGGGAGTTCTGGTATGATGGATCGCAGCGTCAATCCACCGATCCATCTGGTCAAAATCGCCAGAGATCGAAGCCACTTCTGCTGCTATGTCGTGCAAGTTCAAGGTCATCTCGTACTGTCGTTGCCAAGCGCTCTCGGAGAGCAAATTTAGCCCGATCTCCGCATACTCGCGAGCAGCTTGATAAGCAGTAGCGGCTCTGGCTTTGCGGCAAGCCGTGAGGTTGAGTTGTGCCAAATCGGATCGTTCTGTTTGGTTTTCAATCAGCGCAATACCGTAATTCAACTGATTGACGACTGAAAAAATTTGCTCTTCTATAGCTGCTGGTGAAATTTGCTGGAGCAGCAATTGTCCGATCTGATAGTGAGCGCGCGATCGCTCTTGTTCTGGAATTAAAGAATAGGCAGCTTGCTGAACGCGATCGTGCAAAAACTTGTAATTCACCACCTCCGAATTTTCGGTTTCCTCTGGTTTTTCTCGCCCCATATAAAACTTGTAGATTTCACTTTCAGGCAGGATTAACCCCTCTTGCAAAGCCTTCCACAAATCCGCCGCCGTTTCCGTTTCCCATTGCTCGGAAACAACTGCCAAGGTCGCCAAATCAAACTGATTCCCCACACAAGCAGCCAACTTCAAAAAATTCTGAGTCGCTGGCGGCAATTTTTGCAACTGCAACGCCATAAACTCGACCACATCATCCGTCAGCGCTGCCTCCCGAACTCGCACAATATCGCACTGCCAACAACCAGCAACCCGGTCAAACTCAATCAGCCCATCCTGATGCAGTGCTTTGAGAAACTGTGTTGCAAAAAATGGATTTCCCTGGGTTTTTTGTGCCATCAAATCAGTCAACGGTCTTGCCCAATATGGATCGCAATTGAGCGTATCAGCAACCAAATGATTTAGACTTTCTGAACTCAACGGTTCCAGCGTAATAGTATTCACCGTCGCCCCAGCTTTTGCCATTGCATCCAGTGTCAGCATCAACGGATGTGCTGCAAACACTTCATTATCTCGGTAGGCACCAATTACTAATAAATAGCCACTTGCTGACTCGGAAACCAGCAGTTGCATTAACCGCAGCGAGGCCGAATCAGCCCACTGCAAGTCATCCAAAAACATCACCAGTGGATGTTCTGGTTTGGTGAACACGTGAATAAAATTTTGAAACAGCAAATCAAACCGATTTTGGGCCGCAGTTCCTGATAATTCGAGTGCGGGCGGTTGCGGCCCAATAATTTTTTCTAGTTCGGGAATTACTTCAATAATGACTTGTCCGTTATCGCCGAGTGCTTGCAAGATTTGAGTTTGCCAATTTTTCAACTGCTGGTCACTTGCGCTCAACAATTGTCCCATTAAATCTCGAAATGCTTGGACAAAAGCTGAGAAAGGAATGTTGCGGTTAAATTGGTCGAATTTGCCTTTGATGAAATAGCCGCGCTGGCGGGCCATTGGTTTGTGAACTTCGTTAACAATTGCAGTTTTGCCAATCCCAGAAAAACCCGCGACTAACATTAACTCGCAGCCTCCACCCTGTTCTGATGGCTGCTGGGAAAAACCTGATACTCGATCGAATGCGGCCAGTAATTCGGCTACTTCGGTTTCGCGACCGTAGAGTTTTTCGGGTATGAGGAAGCGATCGCCCACATCCCTCTGCGCGATCGTAAAACTCTCTATCCTACCGTTTTCTTCAAGTTGCTGCAAACAAAATTCTAAATCGAATTTCAGTCCCAACGCACTCTGATAGCGGTCTTCGGCATTCTTTGCCATTAATTTGCTGACAATCTCCGAGAGTACCGGCGGGATTTGGGGATTGATTTCATGCAGTGATGGCGGTTGCTTGGCAATATGACAGTGTACCAATTCCATCGCATCGCTGGATTGAAAAGGCAATTGTCCCGCCAGCAATCCGTAAAAAGTCACGCCCAAAGAGTAAAAGTCTGTCCGGTAGTCAATCCCCCGATTCATCCTTCCCGTTTGTTCGGGAGACAAATAGCCGAGGGTTCCTTCCAAGACGTTAGGATTCATCAAGGTTTGAGTTTCTCTTGGCAGCAAAGATGCAATACTAAAGTCAATGAGTTTGACTTGTTTTGTATGCGGATTAATTAAAATATTCGCTGGTTTAATGTCTTTGTGAATTATCCGGTGGCGGTAAAGTATATCTAATGTATTGCTCAGGTCGATCGCCATTTGCAAAAACTCGCTCAGAGTCGGCGCGGTTTCCCCTTGTTGCATCCATTCATTGAGAGAAATTCCCCCAAAGTCTTCCATTACCAGCGCATAGCTGTTTTGGTAGGGTTCCAAACTGTAGGTTTCGATGATTCCGGGCAAGTTGAGGTTTTTGGCGATCGTGTACTGATTGCGAAATTGCACCAGTTCGCTGAAGCTGGGATACTGGTTCCGCAGAACTTTGATGGCGACGGGCTGTTTGTCGCCAGTGCGGAAAGCTCGATAAACTAGGGTGCGAGTTCCTGAGTAAAGGCGATCGAGAATTTGATAACTTGTCAAGGAAAAATTTATAGTTGCCATACTTTTATTCTTCCCGTCATCCACGGGTTATTTCCACATTAACAGAAGGCAATACAGTTTTCTCGTCCAGTAATTGTTAAATTAATATGAAATAAAGCACTCAATATTTGTGATAGAGATCACTGAAATAAAGCACTTTTGAAAGTCAGTCACTCCTAGATTTATTAAAAATTAAATAGCTTCATCCATATTGGAATAGTGAATAATAAACTCACGCAGCCGATGCCGATCGCAGTTACGGCTAATTCGCGATCGAGATTGAAAGCTTCTGCCAGCAATGTAGTACCAAAAGCAGGAGGCATTGCCATTTGCAGCACTAGCACAAGTCGCGGCGCGCCCGCGATGCCAAAAAACGTTAATCCCGTGCCAATTACCAAGGGAATTAACAGCATTTTAATCGCAAGACTTGCCAAAACTTGTTTGAGGTTGTGCAAGGAATTCAACTTGCTCAACTGCATCCCGATCGTAATTAAAGCTAAAGTAATTACAGTCCAAGCGCCTGTTGTTAACAATTCTGCGATTTGTGCAGACAGCGGCAAGCTGCGCGAGACAAATCCTACACCAAAAGCCCACATTGCCGGATTCAGAAAAATTGCCCGCAGGGGACTTAACCAACTCTGAGGACGATCGCTTTTACCGCAGACAGAAGCAATAGCAACTCCCAGTATATTCATTCCCGCGGTAGTGCCTAGCAAGTCGTAAAACAACGCCCAGGCAAAGTGTTCGGGACCTAATAAGGACAAGGTGACGGGAATGCCTAAAAAACCCGTATTACCCACCATCGCTGCCAATAAAAAGCTGCCTCTAGCGGGCAAATTCCGAGCGCTGGTGTGTTCCGGGCTATTTTGGGCGATCGGATTGAGAGTCTTTAAACGTTCGTCGCCGACACCGAAATTTATCAAAATCCAAGCGAGTCCTCCACCTGCTAAAATTGCAGCCCAAGCTGTCAGCGGCGCAATCAAAATAGCGCCAGACAAATTGGCGCTGCGGATAAAAGCAACAATGCTCAACGGCGTGCCAAAGAAGAAAAGAAACTTGGCTAAATATGTAGAATAGCTTCTCGGTAGCAGGCGGCCGAGAATGAATCCCAACGCCACCCATCCGATCAGATTTAGATAAAGTTTGAGCAGCGGATTTTCTAAATAAACCATGATTGACTAAATATTTTAGGACTGGCGCCGATAGTCAGAAACCGGGTTTTTTTACGATAATATTTCGTTGTTACCCGCAGATTCGGTAAAAAACCCGGTTTCTGTGGCCTTGATGCACATCCACTACTTTTGGCAACCTTTGCTAAATATTAATGCTTATTCAGCTTCGCAGATAATTTTCCACACAGGCCTTGACATCCAGAGAAGCGCGTGTAATGATTGAGTTGAGGAAAAAATCAACATAGGTGAAAACTATGGCACGGCAAGCAAAACAATCATCTCAAGCCAAAAGTTCCAGCAGCCAAGCAGCCTCCAATATTCGCACCAAGTTTACCCTCTACAATTTTGCCGGAAACGCAAAGGCATTCTATCTAGTCGATCGCATTAATTTAGAAAGAAAGCCCGGCGATATCCCAGAAAAATCCGTCGCTCACAGCATCATCATCATCGACCGTTCCGGCTCAATGTATTATGACTTAGAACCGCTGAAAGAAACCCTAATCAAGCTTTTGACCTTAGACGAGTACAACAATTACCAGCTAATTGTCAGCCTGATTTCCTATGCTGACAAGGGAGACGTAATTTGTCACTTCCAGCGAATTCCCATTCAAGAAGTGCTGAAGTTTGACTCTCCATACATCAAAGAAATTCTAAAAATCCACACGGCTGGCTGTACCTGCATATCGCAGTCGATGCAACTCGCTAAATCTCTGGTTAAAGCGGGAGAAATGACAGCGATCAATTTGCACACAGACGGCTATGCAAATGACCCCAGTGCCAATTCCGAAGCGGCAAAATTAGGGGAAATTTGCGAAGAACTCAAAGACATGGATGTGTTTGCCAACACGATATCCTATGCCTCTGCTGACTTCAAACTTCTCTCCAAAATCGCCAACACATTATCGGGGAATTGCATCCGCGCTGGCGAAGTCAAAATGGTTTATGATGCTCTTTACGACAGCACAAAACTGTTAGGCAGTTCCGTTGCACCGCCGCTGGAAGAACCGTTAATCAAGGAATACGATTATCAAGTTTTTATTTCCAAAAGCGGCAAAAAAATCAACGGTTCATCGAGCACGCTGAAAATCTGCGGGCTGAAAGCAGACGATCGCGGACTGTTTTACAAATATCAGAAAGTCGCCAAAGATGAGTATGACAAATTAGATGTTCCCGTGGCTCAAACTGATGAGTCGGTGTTGGCTTTTGCGAAAGCTAACCTCGCTGACGGCAATTTAAATACGGCTAAGTATGCGCTGGCGAGCACCTTCGACGCTACTTTGACGGAAAAACACGCGAAAGCTTTGACAAATGCCCAAATAGCCGAGTTTGCGGAAGATTTGGAACAGGCTGTTTTTGCGCCTGATGTGTTGAAAAATCATGAAATTGGCGATCGCGTAAAAGTCAGCGATAAAATTTCCCTGCTGCAGTTGATCGAGATATTGGAGGAAAACAGCAACAGCATCATCATCAACTTGAAACACTTGCAAGAAAATTATCAGCGAAAAGGTTTGAAGCGAATTGAAGGAAAGCGAGACGAAAACGGCAATCTTGTCAAGCCTTGGCTGAAAACTGAATTCTTAGATGGTGGCGAATACGTGCAAATGGGTTCATTTGCCATCAATCAAAATACCGCTACCATCAATATGCTGATTACCCGAAAAGCTAAGCTGGTAAAAGTTGAGGATGAAACTTTAATCGCCCAAGTGGCGGGAATTTTAGTGACAGACCTCAATACTTTCAACAATTATACCATTGTCAGCGACGGCGAAGTTAATATTAAGTCGCTGCGAACCAAAATCAGCAGCAAACCAGTGTTTGATTTGCTCAAAAAATGCGGTGTCCTGGAAAAAGACGGTTCGCCAGTGCAAGAATTTGACTTCCGTTCAGAGTACGATATTAAGTTAGAGACTTTGCCGCTGGTGCCTTTTGACGGGCGTTACGGCAGCCTTGACGGAGTGTTTGAGGAACTCGCAGAAATCAAAATTCTCTCCAGCATTCTCTCGGCTCATTTGAAGGAGGAATCCGAGGCTTACACTGCGGAACAATTGGAAGAATTGAAACAGCATTATCTGTCAAAAAGCCTTTACATCAACTTTCCGACGACGACGGAATACACAGATTTAAAAAGTGCGATCGCCAACGGTTCAGTAGATTCGCGAGTCAGCTACAAAATCGACATCGGCAGCAAAAACATCCTCAACTTCGGCAAATTGCACTCTGCCAACAAATTTCTCGATCGCCTTTATGAAGTTTACCGCAAAAACACGGGCGAAAAGCTAGCAAAACCGACATTTGACATCACCTTAGATGAGCCTGTTGTCTTCGCCCACAAAACGCTGTCATCCCGAACAAAAATCACCAAAGTTGACGACTTGATGAAACTGATTTTCGATGAGTTTTTGGGGTTGGAGGATAACGGAATTGTTAGCGCTACTTTAGCCAAAGTGGGTGCAGATAGTTTGCTGCGCCTTTTGCAAGCGAAATGGCAGGGACAAGATGTCAAGCGAGACGAATTTGTCGCTGCTTTAGCTAATGCGAACGAGCGACTGGAAGCTTATGCTGAAAAAGTGTACGGGGAAAAAGTTTCACCGCTGGTTTTCTATATCGGTTCTACCGGACTTATCCCGGATGAAATGGAGGCAAAAGCGGCGACTGCTGAGGAAATTAATTCTAAATACGGCAACTTGCAATTTTCTAAGGATGAGCAAGAGGGGATGTTTTTTGAAGTGGGAGACTGCATTATTAGCGTGTATGCTAAGAATGAGTATTTCACGGTAGGGAAGTAGGAATTAGGGTGGGCTTTTGCCCACCTTGGTTAAATATTTTTATGGGAAGGGCGATCGATTCCACGCCGGAGAGTTTGCTGAGAGTTGACCAAGAATTTCAAAGGTGGTACCCGCCACGTAATTTATCCGTGGAATCAATCCAAAATCTAAAATCTAAAATCCTCAAGCCCCCGAATTTATCCGTGGGTTCAATCCAAAATCCAAAATCTAAAATCTAAAATAGAATTACTGCTTTACTGCATCAGTTTGTGGAAATTATTAATAGGGCGATCGCAAGATGATTGGGAACATCTCAATTTTGCAAATAGACTGCTAAGCTGTCGCGCATTTAAATTGTATATTCAGGGCGGGCCCGACGCCCATCCCACAAGAACCATCACGCATTGTAAGTTATTTAATTCTCATTCCATATCCGTTATTTTTCGATAAAATATATTGCCAATCGACTTTTTACATCAATTGAATAGCTGGAGTATTTATTGCAGATACTCTTAAATGAAGCACAATTAATAATTAAATGGAGTCGCAAAATCTAAAACAAGGGTAATGCTTGTATAGTTTAAATATGCAACAGCTTATCTCAAAAAAAAATAGGCTAGCTATATTTCACAGCGCCTATCTCTATCCAAATTTTAATGGTTCCCCGCAACGCCGTCTTACCTCAGCTTTTGACCTGGTATTTTACCAGGTGGGTACCGTTGGCTCGGACTTAAAGTTTCTGGGTACAAGCCCAGTTTACTGCTGTCCAAACATCTTGATTCCCGAGAGTTAAGAGTTATAGATCAAAAAAACATTATTGGCAGTCACCAACGTCGCAGTAGAACCTTTATTTAATATATACCAACTAACCAGATTTTGGCAAGCTTCGAGCAATTTAACTTGGATACCAGATGGATTCTACGGTTTGAGCGATCGCCAGTGCTTGCGATCGCCCCTGAGCCACCAAGTCCGCGTCTGTCACAACTGTAACGTGACCGAGTTTGCGACCGGGACGCGATTCTTTCTTACCATACCAATGGACAAAAGCACCGCTAATTTGTGCCAGTTGTTTTCTTTTTGCTAAATAATCGGACTGGGCCGACTCGTAGCCTAGCAAATTTACCATGACAGCGCCTGCACATTTTAAATCGGAATTCCCTAAAGGCAGTTGACAAACTGCGCGCAAATGCTGTTCAAATTGTGAAGTTTCGCAAGCATCGATCGTAAAATGTCCCGAATTGTGGGTGCGGGGTGCAATTTCATTGACTAACAGCTTATTGTCGGCGGTTAAAAATAATTCAATGCCGAATACGCCGACAGCTTCTAAGCTGTTGAGGAGAGTGCGGGCGATCGCACCAGCTTCATTTTTCACCTCTAAACTAATATCAGCGGGCGCAATCACCAGATGACAAACCTGATTTTGCTGCTGAGTTTCCACGATCGGATAAATCGCAATTTCCCCATTTGCCGATCGAGCCGCAATCACAGCCAACTCGCGATCGAACGGCACAAACTCTTCCACTAGCAAAGACTGACCTTGGAGTTTAGCACGAATTGACTCAAAACTCCCCCGATCCTTAACAATAAAAGTACCTTGGCCGTCATAACCGTGGCGGCGAACTTTGACAACAAAGGGAAAGTCGAGGTGCAAATCCGCGCTGCAATCCCATTCCCAAAACCTCGGAGTTGGCAAACCCAAACCTTGTAAATAACAGCGCTGAACGTACTTATCCAACAAAGGAGAAAGCGACGACAAACTCGGCTGAAATAACACACCTTGCTCTTCTAGCGACCGCAAACCATCCAAATCCACAAACTCATTTTCAAAAGTAATAACATCGCAGTCATCCGCCAATTGAGCCGTAGCCAAAACATCATCAACAGCCGCCAAAACAGCACCAGCAGCAACAGAAACTGCCGGGTCAGTAGCATGGGGAGTTTGTACTACCAATTCAATACCGATCCCCCTAGCAGCCTCCCCCATCATCCAAGCTAGCTGGCCGCCGCCGACAACACCCACCCGCTTAAAATTGGCAGACGAACTCGCAGCGGTTTGATTTGATTTCATGTGAGTAAAATTCCGCAGAGTCAACCTGCCTATCTTATCGCTATTTGCCCCCGGATGAATTACAGTAATTGCAGAGTTAAAAGCCAAAAAATAGTTTTAATTGCATGATTAAATCGAGGCAGAACCCAGCAAAATTGGGCTGCTAAAGTCTTTAATTATTGCACGATCCCAGCGATGGAGAAACAGCGGTCGAAGCCCACTCCTCCAGAAAAGTGCCACATCTAGCAATTCACGATTCGCCAAGCATGGCATAATTGACAGCACTGCAAAAAGCAGATAGACAGACGCCAACACTGAAAATCAGACATTCAGGGAACACAATTTATAGGTGAGGATACTGTGAAAGTTTTAGTTGTGGGAAACGGAGGTCGCGAACACGCGATCGCAAAAAAACTGCTAGAATCCACGCGGATTAAACAAGTATTCTGCGTGCCTGGGAACGGCGGCACAGCTACCACCCCAGGCTGTCAAAATCTGTCGCTCAACATCGACGACTTCCAAGGCATCGAACGCTTTGTGATGGTCAACAACATCGGATTAGTCATCGTCGGCCCCGAACTGCCCCTATCGCTAGGCATCGCCGACTATTTCCAACAGCGAAAAATGATGATTTTCGGCCCCACCAAAGCCGGCGCCCAAATTGAATCCAGCAAATCCTGGGCCAAAGAACTGATGCTCGAAGCAGGCATCCCCACACCCAAAGCTGCCGTATTTACAGACGCAGAAGCAGCCAAAGCATACGTTCTGGAACAAGGAACCCCAATAGTCATTAAAGCAGACGGACTCGCATCAGGCAAAGGAGTCACCGTTGCCACCACCGTCAAAATGGCTCACAGCGCCATCAACACCATTTTCCGAGGCGAATTCGGCACCGACAACATCCGAGTCGTCGTCGAAGAATTCTTAACCGGTCAAGAAGTCTCGATTCTCGCCCTCACCGACGGCATCACAGTGGAACCGTTGCTGCCGGCCCAAGACCACAAAGCTATCGGCGAAGGCGACCAGGGAGCCAACACCGGCGGTATGGGAGCCTACGCCCCAGCGCCCATTGTCACCCCGGAACTCATGGAAAGGATTCAAGAAGAAATTCTCGAACCCACCCTCTCCGCACTGCAAAAACGCAAAATCGACTACCGGGGTGTACTCTACGCAGGTTTAATGATTACCCCCGACGGAGAACCCAAAGTCTTAGAATTCAACTGCCGTTTCGGAGATCCCGAAACTCAAGCGGTGTTGTCACTGCTGGAAACGCCTTTAGAAGATTTGGTGCTCGCCTGCTGTCAGCAGCGTCTCGGTGAATCTTCTATTCGCTGGAAGTCGGGGGCCTCTGTGTGCGTAGTTTTGGCTTCTGGGGGCTATCCTGGAAGTTATCAAAAAGGCAAAGTTATTACAGGTATCGAGGAAGCTGAAGCCAAAGGAGCAGAAGTGTTTCACGCCGGCACCCAGTTGAAGCACCAGCAGTTGGTGAGCGACGGGGGCCGGGTTTTGGGCGTCACTGCGACGGGAGAAACTTTTGAACAAGCTATCTCCACAGCTTATGCAGCAGTTGATTGCATCCAATTTGAAGGCGTCTACTGCCGTCGGGACATCGGTCGCCGAGCTTTGGGCAAAAATTAGGAATTGCGACATCGGCCGCCATCCGAAAGCCAAGCAATCTCAATGTAGAAATGTAACAATGAAGTTTGGTATCTCTGCGGTGGCGGTAGCGGACAATTCGCATCAGAAAATTTTATCTGAAGCCAACGGAATTTATCTTGCTTTTAATATTGAACTGGTGAAATGCTGGCCATACTAAACAAAATCGGAGAAATTATTGCCCGCTGGTGGTCGGATTTTACCCTCCAGACCCGCCTGATGGCCGCTGCTACCCTCGTAGTGTCGTTAATTATGAGCGGCCTGACATTCTGGGCCGTGAATACTATCCAGCAAGACGCCCGACTTAACGATACTCGTTACGGCCGCGACCTCGGCCTGCTGTTGGCAGCAAATGTGGCGCCGCTGATTGCCAAAAACGATCGCTCCGAAGTCGCCCGCTTTTCCCGCCAATTTTACAGCAGCACCTCCAGCGTCCGCTATATGCTTTACGCAGACGAAGCGGGAGATATTTTTCTGGGGATACCATTTTCGGAATCCGAGGTGGAGACTTCCCTGACACTGCGCCGCCAGATCAAACTTCCCGATAATTTTCTCGCCGATATTGAGGCGAGAAATTTAACTTCTTTGCCTTTGGTGCGGCAGCATTTGACGCCAGATGGAGAAGTTACCGATGTATTTGTGCCGTTAATTCATGAAGACAAATATTTGGGAGTTTTGGCGATCGGCATTAACCCCAATCCCGCAGCAGTTATCTCTTCAAATCTGACTAGGGATGTCACTTTAGCAGTATTTGTCACTATTTGGGTGATGGTAATTTTGGGCGCTGTATTTAATGCCCTGACAATTACTCAGCCGATCAAACAATTAGTCTTCGGGGTCAAAAACATCGCCAGCGGGAATTTTAAGCAGCGAGTTGACCTGCCTTTAGGCGGAGAATTGGGCGAGTTAATTGGCAGTTTTAACGAGATGGCCCAGAAACTCGAAAGTTATGAAGAACAAAATATTGAAGAACTGACAGCGGAAAAAGCTAAGTTAGAAACTTTGGTATCAACAATTGCTGATGGCGCGCTTTTATTAGACGCAAATTTGCAGGTGATTTTAGTTAATCCGACGGGGATGCGGATTTTTGGATGGGAAGGCAAAAATGCGCTCGGAGTAAATGTTCTCAACATTTTGCCTTCGGAAGTGCAGCAAGAATTGGCTAGACCTTTGCAGGAAATAGCTGCGGGCGATCGCGACGGCGGCGAATTTCGCATCTCGATGAGCGAACCAGTTAACCGTACAATTCGGATTGTTTTAACTACAGTCATCCTGCACAAAGCGCCCGGTGCAGAACCGCTGTGCAGAAGCTGCATCCGCCACGAGCAAAATACCTGTACCGAACCACAACGCCCGGTAGCTGTAGAGTGTACTTTCTACGAGCAAACCTCCAAGCATCAAGGTTCAGGAAATTACCGAGAAAGTCTCAAAGGCATTGCGATGACAGTGCAGGACATCACTCGCGAAGTAGAACTTAATGAGGCTAAAAGCAATTTTATCAGCAATGTTTCTCACGAATTGAGAACACCTTTATTTAATATCAAATCTTTTATCGAGACTCTGCACGAGTACGGAGAAGACCTACTAGAAAGCGAGCGCCGGGAATTCCTAGAAATTGCCAATCGAGAAACCGATCGGCTAACTCGTTTAGTTAACGACGTGTTAGACTTGTCGCGACTGGAATCCTGCCGAGTTTATCACTTGGAGGCGGTTGACCTCCTGCAAGCAGTAGAACAAACCCTGCGGACTTATCAGTTAAATGCTAAGGATAAAGGCATTGAATTAGAGCAAGAAGTTGACCCGTATTTGCCCCCTGCTTTAGGTCATTACGATTTGCTGCTGCAAGTATTTGCAAATTTAGTAGGAAATGCCTTAAAATTTACTCAGTCCGGCGGCAAGGTGGCAATTCGAGCGTATTTGCTAGAGCCGGAAACACCCACCCACAAAGACGGTCAATCCGTCAACCAAAACTTGTCACCCGATGCCAAACATTTTCCGGTAGTGCGGATCGAAATTTCTGATACTGGAATTGGTATAGATCCTGAAGACCAACAAGCAATCTTCGATCGCTTTTTCCGGGTAGAAAACCGAGTACACACTTTAGAAGGAACTGGATTAGGTCTTTCTATTGTCAGAAACATTATTGACAAGCACCACACTAAAATTAATTTAGTTAGCGAAGTTAATGTGGGTACGACTTTCTGGTTCGACTTGGCAGTTTATCAGCCGAAACAAACTGTAGAGATGGAAAATTCTTGGCCAGTGGAAGCAACGGTGGAGAGTGAAACAATTGCGAGTCATGTTAGATCGATTCCGGTTGCACCGTCAGGTGATTGTTGACTGTTGACTGTTGACTGTGGATAGTGATATTGTTTCCGGTTGATTAGGAATCAAGAAGAAAGCAGATTACTTAGATGGGGATTTTTAAACCGCAGATATCAGCAGATGAACACAGATTAACGCCGATGGGATTTTATCTGCGTTAATCGGCGTTTATCTGCGGTTAAATCTACATTCCTATTGTTGTCCGGTAGATGGGTGGTAATTATATCAAGACTTAAGAAAGAGTCTTTCTAGCACGTTCCGATCGCTCTTCTGCTGTATCCATAACATCCGCCATCTTATCCACCATTTCCCCTGGATAATTTTCTAGTACCCGCGTAGAAAGTGAAATTCTGCCCCGACTTTCATCGAGGTCAAGCACGATCGCTTTTAGGGGTTGACCGGGAGCAAACACCTTGCCAAGGTTATCAATATATTTTTGGCTGACTTGCTTGATGTGCAGCAAACCGCTAACTCCTTCCAAGTCCACAAACACGCCAAAAGGCTTGATGCTGCTGACTTTTCCTTCCACCAACTGACCAATTTGCAAGTCCTTGAAAGCATTCGATTGAGTGGCCATCCGCTGGGAAAGTACGAGTTTTTCCCGTTCGCGATCGACCTCCAAAAAATTCACGCTCAAAGATTGACCGATCAGCGATTCTAGGTTATCGCGATCGACTAAGTGCGATCGGGGAATAAAGCCCCGCATTCCCTGAACATCTACAGTCACGCCGCCCTTATTTGCCCCAGAAACCCGCACCTGAAGAACTTTACCGGTTTCCTGCAATTCAATTAAATCTTCCCAAGCTTGCTGAATTTGTAACTGCCGCAGAGACAAAGTAACTTGGCCATCTGCATCTTGTTCGCGGATAATCAAAAAGTCCCGTTCCTCGTCCAGCGGAACCACTTCCGACAAATCCGTTACTGTTCTCAAAGCAGCCTCTTCGATCGGCAAAAAAGCCGAAGACTTGCCGCCGATATCAACATACGCGCCGTTTGAGTCGTACTCGAACACTTTGCCGCGCACTACTTGTCCCTTCTGGAACTCGTAATTGTGCTGTTCGAGGGCTTTAGCAAAATCATCCATTGAAAAGGATGGTTTTGCGCTTTGAGAACCTGTAGATTTGGAATTCATGTCAGTTTAGTTGTCAGTTGTCAGTAATTTAGTTGGCACTCGTCAGTAGAAAAAATTTTTCCACTCTCTCCATCTCCCTATCTCCCATCTCCCACTCTCTAAGCTGGTTGAAGTTGCTGATGAAATAGCTGCTTCACCTGCTTCCACGAGTCGGCTGCTGCCGTAGCGTCGTAACTGCCGCGGTGGTCGCAGAAGAAGCCGTGATCGGCATTGTAGCGGAAAATTTGGTGAGAAATATGGTGTTTTTGCAATTCTGCAGCGATTTGGTCAACTTGTTCTAAGGGAATGCTGGGGTCTTGAGTGCCGAAAAAGGCGTAGAGAGTGCCTTTAATGTCTGCTGTGCGGGCGATCGTGGGGGCGCCGCCGCCGGGGCTTAGGGTGGCGATACCGGCGCCGTAGAACGACGCTGTAGCCTTGATTTCGGGCAAAGTAGCGGCGAGGTAGGCGACGTGTCCTCCAAAGCAGAAACCAATGCAGCCAAAACCTTGTTGTTTGACAGAGGGTAGAGTTTTGAGGTAATCGATGGTGGCTTGGATATCGCCCAGAAGTTCGGAAGCGGTGGTTTTTTCTTTGTATTCTCTGCCGATTTGGATGGCTTCGGGTGTGTAGCCGGTTTCAAAGCCGGGGGCTTGACGCTGGTAGATAGCCGGGGCGATCGCCACATATCCTTCTTTTGCTATTCTTTCAGTAACTTCGCGGATGTGGGAGTTGACGCCAAAGATTTCTTGAATCACGATAACTGCGGGAAATTGCCCAGGGGAGGTTGGCTGGGCTAGGTATGCAGCTATTTGCAAATCCCCGTTAGGAACTGTGATGTTTTTGGTGCTAATTGCGGCTTTTGTCATAGGTTGTTTTAAGGTAAATGCCACTCTATTAATTTTAAGTTAATTTAGGGATTATGTATGCAATTTGCCAATATTTTTTTTCGGAACCGCGAAGCAAAAATACCGCCAATATGGCAGGCAAAAATTCGCTAATTATTGAAGGTTTAGGCTTTTCTGAAGTTGGGTAAATCACTACTAGCAATTAATTGGGGATTCAATTTCGGTAAGATATAATACCAATTCTCCAAGTTATTGCAACAATGATGAATGTTTGGTTTGTTTGCGCTCAGAGAGTAAGGTGCGTCGCTCGTCAATTGTCGATCGCCTTTGGGAGTTAATGGTGGCGACGCACCCTACCGATACTGTTGCATGAGTTTTGAGAATTAGTATAATTTTGGGCCTGTGATTTTCTAAAGCATATATTTTGATATGTATACGATTTAGCTGATTTTATCTGGCTTTTTCGTGAAATTTTAGAGAGAAGTGTCTAAGTGGTTAGCTGTTGAATATGAGCTAATTTTTTTTGATATATCGGAGTTATTTTTTAATCGCTTTGCTTTTTGGTTGGCGGAATCGTTTGGGGACTACTTACATAAGCTGTCAAGAAAACTTGTTGACAATAACCAAGTCATCGTAGTCGAAAACCTTCACGTTAAGGGCATGGTTCGCAATCACAAACTAGCTCAAGCAATTTATGATGTAGGTTGGGGAATGTTTGTCAATTTCTTGCATTACAAACTAGACCGCGAAGGCAAAGTGTTGGTAGAGATTGACCGATGGTTCCCTAGCTCGAAACTCTGCTCAAATTGTCACTATCAGGTGAGTGAAATGCCATTAGACGTTAGGACATGGACTTGTCCTAATTGCGGTACTCATCACAATAGGGATGGCAACGCCTCAATAAATATCACAGCATAAGGAATCAGAATGCTATCGGTTTTGGGAATCAGGACTGCTGCTGATGGAGGGGATGTGAGTCCGAGACTGGGACGCAAGTCCAAGTTGACGCAATCCCCGTAGAAGTCAGAAGCTCACGCTGTACCTTTATGTCAGCGCTGGGTAGTTCACTTTATCACCTCAAATACTACCAATCTGCTCAGCCACAGCGGTTGATTGGCCTCCACACCTTCGGGACGACCCTTAGTAGAAGCAACTTCTATTCTGTTGCCATTTATCCCTTGTCTAACCAAAATATTTTTCACATTTGTCGCCCTTTCCAGTGCCAACTTTTGATTTTCTACCGGAGTGCTTTTAAAATCGCTGTAGCCAACTATCCTTAAATTCTTCGTGCGATTTTTCTCCATATATTCCTTGACTTTGCTAAGCTTTTGTGCTACATCTTTCGCCTCCAAGCTTGCCGAGCCTGTACCGAAATACACGCGAACTGGCATTATTATCTTTGGTGGCGGTGGATTTCCTATTATGACTGTATTTGTTACTGACTTCACCCCCGGAATTTTCTCAAAAGCTTGAGTAATTTTCTGAGCATCGGGCACTTTGCTCACGCTGCCTGCAACTGCGACTTTTCCCTCTGCATAGCGAGCTGAGATATTAATGCTTTCTACTTTATTCAAAAGAGCTGCCGTCCGCTTGACATCGGCTTCGACTAAAACCGGATCGGGAGGTACATCAACGGCTATAATTTTATTTTCAATTCTTGATTGGGGAGCCGCTTGCTGAGCGATTTTTTCCGCTTTCGATCGCAGATTTTGATTCGGCACTCGTCCCGAAATCTCCAATACTCTATCTTTAACATCAGCCACGAGGCGATAAACTGATAAATCGGGAGCAGATTGTAATGCTAAATTTGTATCTGCTTCTAAGCTCGCTGCAATTGAGCTGCGGTATTGATGAATTCCCCAAGGTACGCCAATTAAACCTAACGCTGCCAAACCGATCATGGGTAAAATGGGAAGTTTAGAAGATTTAACTTTTACATCTGTATCGATTAATTTTTGCAATTTCGAGTTTACTTCAGGTGGCACAGTTGCTGGATCGCCGTTAAATGACTGAATTTGAGTTCCGTATTCTTGAACAATATTGTTGAATATCGATCGCATTTTATACTTAAACCACTGGCGGGTTTCTCCTTGCATCACTACGGCCAGATAACACGAACCCGCAACTTCCAATACTATAGTAGATGTGCCGTATTCTATAGCATCAATCTCTGCAATATTTCCCGACTGAGAGATGCAATCGTTGACAAAAGCGCGAATAGCAGTCAGCATCCCCGCTACCATCTCGGATTCTAGCTGTTCCCGTTCAGACTGCTGCACTGCTGAAATTACTAAGCCCGATTGTGCTTGAATTAAAAAGACAGCTTTCACGCTCAGCGGTGTTGTTTCTTTCATCAGCAATTCTGCTTCAGAAATTCCCTGCAATTTTGCTTTAATTTTGCGGCTAATTCCCTCTGGACTTAAAGATGATTCGAGTTTTTCATTAATCTCCCGCATCATCTCGGCGATGTATTTTAAAATCGTGCTGCCGACGATCGGATAAAGTGCATCCGACATTGCTTCTGGCTTGAGATGAATTTGCTGTTTGATAGCGGCGGCCATTTCCGGCGCGATCGCCATTGCAATTTCATCCGGCGATTCACTCATTCTGTGGCTAATTCCCACAGTCAGAGCCGGCGATATGGCTACTCCCATCGATTGTCTATTTTGTCTGGTTTTGGTATTAATTATTTCATCAATTATCGGACTTATGGTTTCGACAAATGATTGTCTCGACTCATTAATGGTTTGGAGCATCATTTCGGGAAACATGATTTTAATTCGGGCGAGCAATTCTTCCCGATCGCCTCCCCATTCCGCATCAGTAATTTTGCGATCGAGTTCCCCTACTTTATCGTTGAGTCTGTAATTATAACTTACAACTTCATCTAACAATGGTAAAATAGATTCGATGACCGACTTTTGCAGTTGAGCGTGATGGCTAACCATCAGCTCGTCAATCAAAGGTTTCAGTAAATCGGTAAACAAGTCTGTCGATTCATAAATCCGGTGTTCGATCGCCACAATCTGTTGTTCGATCTTCCCAAGTCTTTGCTCGATCCTTTTATTCTGAATGATGGCATCGACAGCCGGGGCGATCGCAGATTCTATCTCTAGCTTTGCTTCCCCGATGTTTCGGGACAGCATTTCTACAATCACTGGCATTATTCTTGCCATCAACCCTTCTATCTCGGCTAAAACTTGCTGCTGAACTTCGACAATCTTAGTTTCATTATTTAATATTTGTGCTGCTATACCGCTGTTTTGAATAGCCGTGTTGACACCAGGTGCGATCGCCTCTCTCACCTCTAACTTTGTCTCCTCAATTTTCCGGTTCAGCGACTCAATCATTAACGGCATTAACCTTGCCATTATATCTTCCGGCTGCGTTTTTTGCTGTCGATGAAGATTATTGAGTCTACTTTCTACATCGGTCAATTTGCCTTGAACTTCTCTTTGAAGAATTGCTGATTCTATCAAAGGTTGAATCGTCGCTCCTACTTGTAATTTTGATTCATCGATTTTCTGATTCAGCAAATCAGTTATTGCCGGCATTAGCATCGCCATTATCTCTTCAGGCTTTTGAGTCGGCGACTGTTGCGTAGCCAGCCGCTGCTCGATGATGCTCAATACTTTTTCTTCTATTTCTACCCAAGCTATTCTTACCTGTACCGAGGGAGCAACAGCTTCTACAACTTCTAACTTTAATTCACTTATTTTGCGGTTCAGCAAATCGCTAACTACTGGTACTAGCTGCTTGATTAAATCTTCCGGTTGCTGTTGATAACGCTGCTGAATATTCGCAACTCTATCTTCAATTCTTACTACCTGTTCCTCAAGTCCGTTTTGATTGTGAATTACTTGATTGACTCTCGGTGCGATCGCCGAAGCTACCTCTAACTTAGACTCCTCTACCTTACGGTTTAGCAGATCGCCCACCACTGGCATCAGCCTTTGGATTAAGTGTTCTGTATTTGGCAGCGGCTGCTGGTTCAAGTTAGCAATTTGATTTTCCCAATCTGCTAATTTGGCCTCCAACTCGATCCGATTAATTTTATTATTGCTCGCGAGGTCGATCGCCTTTTTTAATTCAGACTTTAACTCCTCTAATTCTTCTTTGACTAACTCAGGAATTAACGGCCTCAGTAAAATCATCAACTCTTCGGGTTGAGACATCAACTTTTCAAAATTTTCTAACCTTTGTTCCACGCTCAAAACATTACTGTAAAATTCCGGCAAATCCCTTTCAAACAGTAGTTGTTGCAACTGCTTAAACTCCTCTACGGCTTCTTCTAATTCTTCTTCCGACGGTCGATTTTTTTTAGCTACTTTCCCCGCTATAGATAAATCAGGTTCCTCGTTACTTTTTTCTCGTCTTTGAGAAGGTATCTCTTCATCGTTAGTTAATACTTCCGGTACAATACTCGGTGATTCGATCCGGAAAGACAATTGTTTGCGCCTATTTTCCTCATCCTCTAATCGCTGAACCGACTTTTCCGAAAGCGGTAATTTCAGCTCTATTGGTTCTTTTTGGGATTTTTTTAATAACTGAAATTCAGTCAGTATGGTTAGCAATTCCTGAAGTTGCTCTCCAGCTTTAGAACTTGCCAGAGTTGCATCAGAAACCTCTTTTTCTGACTGATATATTTTGCCTGAATTATCATTAGATGCTGCCATACTGCGCTACCAATAGTTGATTTTAATATACCGAAGGAAAATACCAGCTTGCTTGCCGCCTCACCCCAGCGAAAATCAATAGGAATGACACAATTTTTCCAAGCGTCAGGCGTACTAAACCTATCGCCCTATTTTAACTGCTGTTCTGCGACTAGCCAACTGGGCCGCTAACTGCAATGCTGCCTTCATGCTGGAGGCATCTGCAATCCCTTGACCTACAATATCAAAAGCTGTGCCGTGATCCGGAGATGTGCGGACAAAGGGCAAGCCAATTGTAGTGTTGACTGCTTTATCGAAAGCCATCAATTTTACTGGAATCAACCCCTGGTCGTGGTACATTGCCAAGTAACCGTCGTGAGCTTCCTTGGCTAAACCGTACCAAACTTTAGCAGGTTTTACCCACAGGGTATCGGGAGGGACTGGCCCGTCTAACTGCACTTGAGGAAAGCGATCGCGCTGCGTTTCCAACCAAGGTATCATCCAGTCTTGCTCTTCATTTCCCAGTTTGCCATTTTCGCCGCTGTGAGGATTTAAGCCAGAAATCGCAATTTTCGGTCTTTCGATCCCAAAATCTTCCCGCAAACACTTTACCAGCAATTCTAGTTTTTCGCTCAATAATTCTGGACTCAACGCATCTGGGACTTGACGCAGGGAAATATGTGTGGTAGCGAGTAAAGTTACCAGCGTCCAGCCACTGTGGGGAGATGTGGCGGCAAACAGCATTCCGAACCGCTGCGATTTTGCCCTTTCTGCGAGGAGTTCTGTTTGTCCGGGATAATTGTAACCGGCGGCCTGCCAGCAAGTTTTGGAAATCGGGCCTGTCACGATCGCGGAGAATTCGCCGGCGATGGTACGGGCGATCGCGCTTTCCATGTAAGCAAAGCTAGCCGCCCCGCTAGCTGCATTCCCGGCACCGGGGACTATTTCGCCCCACTTGTTGTCTGGTTCGATATCAATAATATTTAATGTTTCGGGATTTGCCGGTTCTGCTGCGGGATTGCTCGATCGCAACTTATCGTAAGTTTGCTGCAAAACTCTCTTAGAACCTATAACCGTTACCCTCCAAGCAGCAGCGGGATCTGCCAATGCCTTGAGAATCACTTCCGGGCCAATTCCCGCCGGATCTCCCAGAGTTACAGCTAGTTTTGATTCCCGATCGAGACTCAAGGCAGTTTTCTCCAACAAAATACAGGAATTTCGGCACTGAAATTTTAGCATTCATGTACCTGCTTGCCCCAAATTATATTATCTTTATTTAATGCGATCGCCCAATTGGACATATCAAATCATGAATCCTGAAATTTTCAATGCAGCCTTTTTGGCCTTTTCCCTAGTTTTCGTGGGTATAGGTGGAGGCTTCCTCCTGCTCAAATTGCAAGGCGGCGAAGAATAAGTTTTGTTCGACCAATCCTTCACAAGCCTTCTACCTTCTGCCTTCTAGAGTCTACTTGCTGCCAAAAGCCAGCCTTGGGCCGAATATCTCAAGCCTAAAATGAGAAAATTTCAGGTTTTTGTTAAGTTTTTATAAAAAACTTAACAAAAACCTGATACCATCTTATAGAAAGTTTAAGATTCATAATTAATCCCTAGATGACTTTATTGATTTTAGGTGCCACCGGCACTCTCGGCCGCCAAATAGCCCGCCGCGCCCTAGACGAGGGCTACCAGGTGCGCTGTTTAGTCAGAAGTTACAGAAAGGCTGCATTTTTGAAAGAATGGGGCGCTGAACTCGTACCGGGAAATCTTTGCCAGCCAGACAGTCTGCCTCCGGCCCTAGAAGGCGTCAGTGCTATTATCGATGCAGCAACAGCCAGTGCCGGCGATTCTGTGAGCATCAAAAGAGTAGACTGGGACGGAAAAGTATCGCTGATCCAAGCAGCAGCAGCAGCAGGAATCAAGCGTTACATATTCTTTTCCTTTCTCGACGCGGAGAAATATCCCCAAGTCCCCTTGTTGGAAATCAAGCGCTGTACCGAACTGTTCTTAGCAGAATCCGGTCTAGACTACACAATCTTGAGACCTTGCGGCTTTTTGCAAGGACTGCTGAGCCTGTATGCAATGCCGATTTTGGACAATCAGGCAGTCTGGCTGCCCAACAAGCCGTCCGCCCTTGCCTACATGAACACTCAGGACGTTGCTAAATTTGCCGTCCGCGCTCTTTCCGTTCCTGAAACCGAGAAAAAAAGCTTTCCGGTGGTGGGAAATCGCGCTTGGGATGCTGACGAAATCGTGCGGTTGTGCGAACGGCTGTCAGGGAAGGAAGCCAAAATTACGCGCACCCCAGACATCTTGTTGCAGGCTACTCGTAAATTAGCTACCTTCTTTCAGTGGAGTTGGAACGTAGCTGACAGATTGGCTTTTTCAGAAGTTTTGGCCGCCGGAAAACCCTTGAAAGCTCCGATGGATGATGTTTACAGTGTTTTCGGAATCGACCCTAAAGAAACTACTACTTTGGAGTCTTATCTCGAAGAATACTTTAATCTGATTATGAAGAAGCTCAAGGAAATAGAGTACGAGCAGCTTAAGACTAAAAAACGGAGTAAACAAAAAATGCCCTTTACATTTTAAAGTGCCGAAAGCTGGGATTATATACAACGACGTTAAACCTGTGGCTTGTCGCATCGCCGCAGAGTTGGAAGACAAGCTGACTGCCCGCGGCTGGGAGGTTTGCTCGGTTTCTGGTTCGGGAGGAATTCTGGGCTATTCTAGCCCCGATCGCCCGATGTGCCACACTCCGATCGACCAACTCGTCCCCCCCGGTTTTGACAGCGACATGGAGTTTGCAGTGGTTTTGGGCGGCGACGGCACTGTACTGTCGGCATTTCGCCAAGTTGCTCCCATCGGAGTGCCGCTGCTGACTGTCAATACCGGTCACATGGGCTTTTTAACAGAAACTTACCTGAACTTGCTGCCGCAAGCTTTGGAAAAGGCGATCGCCGGAGAATACGAAATAGAAGAAAGATCGATGCTGGCGGTGCGGCTGTTTCGAGAAAACGACTGCCTCTGGGAAGCCCTTTGTCTCAATGAAATGGTGCTGCACCGGGAACCGTTGACTTGTATGTGCCATTTTGAAGTGGCGATCGGCCGGCACGCCTCTGTTGACATTGCAGCAGATGGGGTAATTATCTCGACTCCGACGGGATCGACAGCCTACGCGCTGTCAGCCGGCGGACCTGTAATTATTCCGGGAGTGCCGGTGTTGCAGTTGCTGCCGATTTGCCCCCATTCAATGGCTTCACGAGCTTTGGTGTTTTCCAACACCGAACCGGTGACGATTTTGCCGGCAAGTCCGAACCGGCTGGTAATGGTGGTAGATGGGAACGGCGGGTGTTACGTTTTGCCCGAAGATTGGGTGCACGTCGAGCGATCGCCCTACCTCGCCCGCTTTGTGCGGGTGCAGCGTTTTGAATATTTCCACATTTTGCGGGAAAAACTCGGCTGGGGATTGCCGCACATTGCTAAACCGAGTTCCGTTGAGTTGCCTTGATAGTTGTTGGTAATGAGCGGAGGGCTAAAGTCCCGTCCTTTTAGGGCGGCTTTTTCTTTGTTTTTGGGCAGGATAAGGCTCGATCGGAATCTCCTACGGAATCCTTAATTCTCGATCGAGATTCCGAATCATCTCCAAAGTCAGGCAGCGTTTATGATAGATGTATTCTCGTACTTCTGGGAGTTTAAACCATGTCTCTCGCTGAGTTAATTCCTTTGGTGAACAATCTGAGCCAGTCAGACAAATTATCACTCTTCAAACTCCTAGCCGCACAAATCCCAGACGCTGAACTACAAGTCATCTTTTCTGCATCAGAGTATCCGGTTCGATCGCTCTACGATGCAACGGAAGCGGCAAACATTATGATGCAGATGATTCGAGACGATCGAGAGGCATCTACTCATGCCTAGTTCGATCGAGTTTGCCTTTTCTGAGGATGAAGCATTACCCACGATTCCCATCACTCTGATTCATGCAGGCTTTTCTGTCTCGGCGAATGCACTGCTAGATACTGGGTCTGCGGTCAATCTATTACCTTATGACATTGGGCTGCAATTGGGTGCAATTTGGGAGGAACAAACTGTCCGCTTGCCATTGGCTGGAAATCTGGCAAGCGTTGAGGCGCGGGGTGTATTTGTAGATGTTCAAATTGGGAATCTGGAACCCGTTCGCCTAGCATTTGCTTGGGCACAAGCATCTCAGGTTCCATTAATTCTCGGGCAAACGAACTTCTTTCGAGAATTTGATGTTTGTTTTCAGAGATCGGGATGCACGATCGAAATTATTCGATTCTAATAAGCGTCGATGCAGAACTCGGAGTTTTATTTATAGCTTAACTCTCTATCGAGCTTCCGAATCATCTCCAAAGTCAGGCAGCGTTTACGAGATAACGACCCCGTTCACCCGCTGCCGAAAACCTCGCGAACTTAACGAAGAGAGTCTGTAGGGCGGTGTGCAACGGGATTGTTCGACCGTTCCTTACGATGCAATGTTTAATAAAGTCTATATACCTCTCAATCCCAGCAAGCGAGTTACAAAAATGTTGGTTTAGGAATTTTCAACAATATATTTTTCAAGTTGAAGAATTGCTTGATCGATCTCTGTGATAACTGCATCAACAGCATTTTTCTGTTCTTCTAGCGGTGCAAGCTGTTGAGCCAAAGCGCGCCGCTCCGCATCACGATTAGCAGTTTGAAGAGTTCGCGCAAGGCGGCCAAGACTACCACCACCTCTAACCTTAGAGCCTTGTTGACGAACTTTGTCGGTGTATTCTGCGCGAATCATTTTTTGTTGTTGGGTTAGTTCTCTTTTTACCAAAGCATATTCTTTCTTCTTGAGCTTCAGCGTTTTGATCTTTAGTTTAGCTTCTGGCAATGATTGAACTGAAATATTAAGTTCTTCTGGGGGGGGGGATTGTTGGATTTTTGGGTTGCCATATTTTAGGGTTAACATTGCCATTTTTAGATTTGACATGGGTTTCTCCTTGGTTGGTTTTGGTACTATTTTAACGATTTACACAAACATCTTTTTTTGGGATCTACTAGCTTGTTGCATGGGTGCGCGATCGAAGCGTATCTGTTTATTCTACCAATTTTCTGTAGGTCAAGCTCTCGATCGAGCTTCCGAATCATCTACAAAGTCAGGCAGCGTTTGCGAGATAACGTTCCCAATCACCCGCCACAGATCAACTCAACCTCCAACTACTTTAGAGAACAGATTTCAGTCCAAGACGATCGACCAAAGGAAGAAAGTCCCGATCGGCAAATAAGAGTTCGTGATTGTTTTCGAGGCAGAAGGTGGCGATAATGACATCGATCGTTTTGCGAACTGTGATGCCTTGCTTTCTTAGGGTGCGAAAGCTGTCAGCACTTTTGATGGCGAGATCGGCTTCGAGGAAATTGAAGACGGTGAGATTGGTGAGGAGATGCTTGGCGGTTTTGTAGTCGGAGTCTTGGCGAAACCCTTGGAGGACTTCGGTGAGGATAAGGTTGCCGATCGCGATCGGTTGGGTGGTGAGGAGTTGGTCAAGGAGATCGGTTTGTGGGGTGGATTGTCCGTTAAAGTAGTCAATCCAGACGCTGGAATCAACAATAATCATCGGCTTACTATTGTTCCGCATCCGTTCTCATGCGATCGAGGTCGCCGTCCCAGGCGAGTTTACCCCTTAGCGCACGTAGGTTCTCTTGGTTTTTCATTTGGATCAGCAGGTTCAGGGCCAATTCGATGACTTCTTGTTGTGCTGTGAGTCCGGTGACTTGGAGCGCATTGGTGATGAGGGAGCTATCGATTTCGATCGTGCTTTTCATAGGTGCTTTTGGGGTAAGTTTTATCGATCGCGCTTTCATCCGATTATAAGCGATAGCCCATCGGCAGCGATCGATATCTAAAGATGGGGTGTGCTCAAATATATTTAGTCGATTCAGATAGTTTATTCACCTTGTGGTGTAAGGTCTAGTCCGCGATATACTTGCTCGATCGCAAAACAGAGATTGATGCTTTTTAGTTCTATGGTATCGCCTTCTTTGTAGTTAATAATGATCCATTCACCAGCATCATTTTTGTGATACAAATCCATTTCGATACTGGTGGAACTAACCAATAGGTAATCTTGTAAGACAGGGTTTTTACGATACATTCTAAATTTCCCCCCGCGATCGTATGCCTCAGTGCTAGGAGAAAGAACTTCAACGATTAAACAGGGGTAGGTAATATATTGGGTTGTGGTTTTATCGCGATCGTCGCAGGTGACGCTGGCATCGGGGTAAGTATAGTTACTGGTTTCAACAATGTTAATCTTGATGTCAGAATTACCCGTTATGCAACCGCTATTCTCTAAATGATTATCGAACATGGCAGTAAGTCTGATGGCAATGCGACCGTGATTGACGCTGCCGCCGCTCATGGCATAGACTTGACCGTCGATATACTCGTGTTTTTCTAGCTGCTTTTCTTCCCAGGTGAAGTATTCTGCTGGGGTAAGTTGGGGAAAGTTTTCTTTTGCCGCGATCATTTTTTTAGGTAATGGGTAATGGAGTTTATTTATATTTTATTTATTCTACCAATTTTCTGTACTTCAAGCTCTCGATCGAGCTTCCGAATCATCTCCAAGGTCAGGCAGTGTTTGCGAGATAACGCTCCCAATCGCCTGCTAAAAACTACCTCAAACTCCAGCCGATGACCTCCTGAAAGTCGGCGTGCGTTGGGATTGTTAGAGGCATTGACGACAGCGAGGCTGAGAATGCAATACTTTTACTTAAATCTATTTTTAAATGCCTTCAATGTATCCTTACTCTTAGCCGAATCGTATATACCAAAAACTACACGATCGAAACATTCATGAAATCGCGGACTCTCAAGCCACTGACCAAAAGCATCTGCTACCATACTGGCATCGTTGCAAAACACGCCACACCCCCATGCACCGAGTAACAACGATCGATGTCCATTATCTTGTGCCACCGCAAGTACATATCCAGCACGTCGGCGCAATGCTTTTTCAATATCGGGAAGCGCATTGGGATCGCGACGCAATACTTGACCTGCATTTGGTGCGGGCGCAGTAATAACAGATGCTAAAAAATAATCATCGAGCAATTCACGACTGCGGATTCTAAACCAAGGAACTTTTGGAGAATAAATCAGGTAATCGGTGTAAAGAAGAGAATCTTGCGATCGGTTTGCTTCATAATACTCAGGCTGTGTCAATTGACAGGGATATAACCCGGAACAGCGAGCCAAATCTTCTTCTTGTGCTTTTGCACCATTAATAAATCCGCCGCCAGGATTTCGAGCGGAGGCATAGTTTAGGAGCACGAGATCGCGGCAACCTTCACCTTTTACCAAACGGTAGGCGGCTACTTGAGTGGTCTCATCGGTAACTTCCACCAAAAGACTCTGTTTCGCATCACATTGCGTATTTTGCAATAAATTTTCAACTTCTTCTGGTCGATACAACTTAGTATTTTTCTCTGCCAGCTTCTGCTCGGTAGCAAAATTAATAACATGGCCGTGCTTTGAAATGAACTCGCCTTTTTCTAGAATCTGTAATGTTTCCTTGGCTATACCTGTTAACGACATACACTCCTCCTTGGTGGTTTCGATGAAGTTCTCAACTCTGCTTCTGAGCACATGAGGATTAAGAGAGGGAAACTGCCAACTGACAAAGTTTTATTCTTCTACCCGATAGCCCAATTCGGCTAAACGGGTGCGCGACTGCCGCCATTTTGGCTGCACCTTGACAAATAATTCCAAATACACTTTGCCTTCAATTAACTTTTGAATTTGCTCGCGGGCCGCACTGCCGATCGACTTCAGCATACTGCCGCTCTTACCGATTAAAATACCTTTTTGGGAATCCCGTTCGACGTGAATTGTCGCCAGAATTCGCGTAATTTTCGCTTCTTCTTGAACGATGTCGATCGCAATTGCTACGGAATGCGGCACTTCTTCCCGCGTCAGCAGCAAAATCTGTTCCCGAATCAATTCGCCCATAATAAAGCGTTCCGGCTGGTCAGTCACCAAATCGGGCGGATAATAGTAAGGCCCAACCTCCAGATGTTCGATTAACAATTGTTGCAGCGGTTCCACACCCTCGCCCGTAAGCGCCGAAAACTTGACGACTGGCCACTCAGGGTTGACAATTTGCTCGTAAGTGCGATCGATCAACACGGAATCCTCCGGTTGTTCGTCCAACTTATTCATCCCCAAAATCACCGGAATTTTGCAATTGCTGAGAATTTCGATGATATATCGATCGCCCCCACCCGATTCCACCGAACCATCCACCACAAACAGCACCACATCCACAGACTGAATCGCGGTGCGGGCATTCTGCACCAAAACCTTACCCAATTGGTGGTGCGGCTTGTGAATTCCGGGAGTATCGACAAAAATAATTTGTGCTTCAGGTGTCGTCAGGATACCCCGCAGCCTGTTACGCGTCGTCTGAGACACCGGCGAAGTAATCGCAATTTTCTGCCCCACCAACTGATTCATCAGCGTTGATTTTCCGACATTCGGGCGTCCGACAATACCCACAAAGCCGGATTTGTAACCCGCAGGAGCCGCGGGAACACCCATAATGCCCGATACGTCGATAAATTTACTATCTTCCACTAAAATCACCTATTTTCAAGCCCCTTCTCTGTCTATTGTCGCCTGAAAATACTCAAACGCCCATCGATGCACTGTAGCATCTTTCTCGCCCTGGTATAGCGCGCCACACTCAAACCTCGATCGAGCGGCTTTCCCAGTGTTAAAACAGGATACGCGATCGGCAAAACTTGATATCTGAGACAAAATTTGATAAAGTTCCAATGACATCGCTCAAAAATGAATCATTCTGGTAAAACCGACTCCCAAATGCTGTAACAACTTCAGATGTGTAAATATCTAACTCAACTGAAACTATTTTACAGTTTGTCATGCCAACCAGTTTTAACATTTTTGAAGATGTTTGGTAATAACTTAGGTAAGTTGAACTCAAACTCAAAAGCTCAATATCATTAGGCGCTTTCTCAATAAAAGCTAGTGTCTTTTGAGCATACCTAAATTAGTGCTAATCGTCATAAAGTTGAGGAGATGAATCAGATGAAATCGAAATTATTTTGGAGTGTCTGCACCGTTTTGGTAGCAAGCTTGCCTGTTCCCGCCTTGGCTCAAACCAGCCCTCCCACCAGCCCTCAAGCAGGTATTGACTACAAGGGTGGATCGAAGAAATACCAGTTAGTACCGGGCAGAATCCAGGACAGAACCTTGCCCAGAGCCTTTGATTTTCCAATTATTACCAATGTTGGTACTGACACGAGCATCACCTCGGATTTCCTAATTACCGATCAGTTTCGCGCCCCAGCGGGTCGTACAGAATACACCGGAGCTCTCACCGCCTGGGCAGCATCAATCAGAGAATGTCTCGCCAAACAACCGCTGTTGATTCGAGCCAGCACTAAGAACCCGATTCAGATTAATGGTAGAGTAGGCACGATTGTCAGAAACGCAAATAACCGTGCAGTTTGCAAATAAGCCAGCAATATCACAGGGGCTAAATTGACCGTAATTGCTGTAAGGGCGGGTTCACCAATATCTCCCATGCAAGCATCGATACAGTAAACCCGTCACCGCAGCGATATTGGGGTCAATCTAGGCCAGTTGATATAACTTCCCCTATCTTAAAGATAAAAACTAGAGAGTGTTTTTGAACAAAAAGAGCAATAGAAAACCTATTGCTCTTTTTGTTGGCGAAATTTCAATTAATATCTATTAGGACTTCTATCATGTCCGGTCAATTAACCATGATTCCTGTAGGGGCGGGTTCGCCAAGATATTGAATAGAAACGGGAAAATCTGTAAACCCGCCCCGGCCTTTAATCGCGGTCAATCTATGGGACATGATGTTATATGATATCGGCTGAAACGACATCATATAAAAGGTTTGCAGTGAGGAATGCAAGTCCTTATCAAGGTTTAAGGGCTAGCATTCCTCACTGCAAACAAGATAATTACGCAAAAACCAGATTGTTTCCAAAAAATCCCGTCGAGCCCGAAGAATATGGATTTTAACACCTGGTTTATGAAAGTTTGTCTGCGTAATTCACGATTTAGGAGCGCAAAATTCATGTGTACTCAGTAAAATTTCGCCATAATCAGGAATCCAAGCTAGCCACTGTTCTTCCGAAGATTCACACAACAGCCACGCTTCGTCAAAGCTGAATGCGGTTGGCGGGTTGAACAATTTAACCCACATAGAAGGAGTCAATTTTGGTGCAGGTACGGCGCAGCCAAATTTTTCCCAGTCGCGGACATTGGCGAAGCTTCCGGGCGTTGGTTGGGATTGCCAAGTACGAATATCTGTTTGCAGTTTCATCACAACTCCTTTTGGGCTAAGACTCTGAACCAGGTCGGGGTTGCAACAACCCAGAGCGACGGCGCAGATAAACTTTGATTATGTAGTCTATGTTACGGAATTATCTAGGCGAATGTGTAGGGTTGTAGCAAAAATTTACAATCGAGAGGAAAAAACGGGCTCAAAGCTGAAAAGGTCGATCGGCTATTGTTCAGCTCGGCAACGCTCGCCTACCATAGCAAACAACATCTGATATCGTTTCCCGCTGCATCGTCAGGTGATAAATTAGAGGGCAATTCATGAATGATTGTTACAAGTCGCCACCTATCTCGGCGCAATTTTCAGTTGTTCGATTCACAGTCCACAGTCAACAGTCAACATCATTCCGGTGCAACCGGAATTGATATGATTTATTTCAAAAAATCCCACATGAACCAAACTGCAAAATCCCAGTGGAAAACTCTAGATCGCTTTGTAGAGATCAACTCTCATTGGGTAAAACTAATCGCCGAACATCTCGAAACAACGGAAGGCAAAACAGTAGAATATTGGCGAGTAGAAAGAGCGGATTCAGTTGTAATCTTGACAATTCAAGCTGAAAAATTGCTGTTTCCCACACCGATGTATCGCCCCGGCGTGGCAGAAGCAACCCTGGATTTTCCCGGCGGTCGCGTACCAGCCGAAGCCACGCCAGCAGAAGCCGTTCCAGCTATAATTAAGAGGGAACTAGGTGTGACAGAAAGCGCGATCGCCCGCATCGAACCGATCAACACCGTCGGCTGGGCAATAAACAGTTCCTTCTCCAATCAAAAACTCTACGGTTTTGTGGCAGAATTGCACCCGACAGCAACAGTAAACCCCGAACTTATCGGTGCTGAATATCCTGTCACCCCAGACGGAATTCGCGACTTGCTCAAAAAATTAACTTGCCTCCAATGTCGAGCCTTACTGCTAGAATGGCAAAATCAAGTCGATTTTAGATTTTAGATTTTAGATTTTAGATTAGGAATTGTTTTCCGAGGGTCGCCGAGTTTAAGTTGCTGAAAACCCAAATTACCGGAACTAATCATGCCTCTCAATCATGAAGTTGCTGTCGAATGCCTCGACGTGACATATCGCCTCAACCGCAGGCATTTAGTAGACAAACTCAATTTCAAAGTGCTGCAAGGAGAAGTTTTAGTATTGCTGGGACGCAGCGGGAGTGGCAAAACTACTAGCATGAAATTGATTAACAATTTACTAACGCCAAGCAGCGGCGAAGTTCTTGTCATGGGAAAACCGACAACTCAGTGGAACCCAATTCAACTGCGCCGAAAAATTGGCTATGTGATTCAAGAAATCGGTTTGTTTCCCCATTTTACCGTCGAGCAAAACGTCGGTTTAGTGCCAAAATTAGAAGGTTGGGAGGGCGATCGCATTCAATCTCGCGTCCGGCAACTGTTAGAATTAGTCAACCTTGACCCCCAGCATTTCGCCAAACGCTATCCCCATCAGTTATCCGGCGGACAGCGGCAGCGGGTAGGCGTCGCTAGAGCACTGGCGGCTGACCCTCCGATATTGTTAATGGACGAACCGTTTGGTGCTTTAGACCCCATTACTCGTCTGGAATTGCAGCGAGAATTCGGTCAATTGCAGCAGCAACTCGGCAAAACTGTGATTTTTGTGACTCACGGCATTCAAGAAGCTTTTTTGTTAGCTTCTAGAATTGGTTTGATGCAAGACGGACGGTTGGTTGAATTGGCAACACCTGATGATTTTCTCAAATCTCAGCATCCAGAAGCTGGGGCATTTCTTGAATGTTTGCAATTACCCATGATGGGGTAATAATATAATGTGCGATCGCATCCTTCGTTTATGAGTATGGGCGGGGCGGGTTTTTGAAGCTGATGGTTGGGAATTAAAGATATTGGTGAACCCGCCCCTACGAGATTTTTAATTATACCACAATTGCCAATTACCAAATGAGAGAATTTTTAAATCGGTATGGTGCGGAGATTGTTCAGCGCGCGATCGAACACTTATATTTAGTAACTGTGGCAATTTTTATCGCTATTATTGTGGGGATGCCCCTGGGAATTTTAGCCACGAGAAAACCTAAATTGAAAAAGCCAATTTTGGGATTTGCTAATATTATGCAAACAATTCCCAGTTTAGCTTTGTTTGGCTTGCTAATCCCGGTGCCGGTATTGGGTGGAATAGGCGATCGCACGGCAATTATCGCCCTCACTCTGTATTCTTTACTGCCTATTATCCGCAATACTTATACTGGGATTGTCGGCGTCGATCCAGCGATTGCGGAAGCAGGAAGAGGCATGGGGATGACTGATATGCAACTGTTATGGCAAGTGGAAATTCCCCTGGCGCTAGGCGTGATTCTGGCGGGGGTGCGAGTTGCTGCGGTAATTGCGATCGGACTCGCTACAATCGCCGCTGCAATTGGTGCTGGGGGCTTGGGGGTGTTTATTTTTCGCGGCGTTGCTACCGTCAACAATCAGTTACTTTTGGCTGGGGCAATTCCGGCCGCTTTGATGGCATTAGTTGCGGATTTTGGGCTGGGTTTGGTAGAAGCGCGCCTCTCGAAAAGTACCTTAAAAACTATTAATCAGGACTAAAATCCTGACTACCTTCCGTCAGCGTTGTCACTCTCTACGAACCAGAAGCATTCGCAGGATTTGCTATTAGATTGCGGATTTCATTTGAGCTTTCAATGTACTCGCGATCGCTCAAAACAGCTTGGCTTCCCTCCAGGGAAATAGCATCGGCCAAATCGATCCAAGAACGGCAACCGCCGTATTCAGGAATGTAGGGAATTTCGCGGATTGCTGCAAGGCGATAAGCCCGCAGCAATAAAATATAAATTGGCTGAGCTTGTTTCCATTTCAGGCGATCGCTGACAAAATCTTCATTCCAAATATGGTAAGGAAATAGCGCAGTAATTGCCGGTTCCCAAGCTACCAAAAAAACATCAGTAATCTCCGCCCAACTGCCAATTCTAATAACTTCAGGATGCCAACCAGATTCAACAGTATTGACTTGAGGTGCAAACTCTGGCTTTAATAAATCCGGCTGTTGGTGTTCAAAAGTTGGATACAGTAAAACCTGTTTGTCAGTTACATTGAACTGTCCTGCTTGCTCGCGAATTCCCCCCTTCCGCAACAGCACAATCGTTTGACCTTGTTCTAAAGCATTAACTGCTACATTCCATTCTTTCAGC
This sequence comes from Microcoleus sp. M2_D5, assembly GCF_036701935.1. Taxonomy (NCBI): domain Bacteria; kingdom Bacillati; phylum Cyanobacteriota; class Cyanophyceae; order Oscillatoriales; family Microcoleaceae; genus Microcoleus; species Microcoleus sp. M2_D5. The sequence continues at coordinate 145,949 of NZ_JAUBRP010000001.1, forward strand.
GCCTTAGTAGTTGATTTCATAGGAATTTAGTTGGGTTTTAACAATAGTAACAAAACTCGGTACTTTCAAGCAAGTACAGCCATTTCTTCCTGTTAAAATTGGCGTAGTCCTGACTATGCAGGACTACGCTTTATTGCTAAATTCTCACTGCAAAAGATGCTGCTAATTCCCGTTCTGGTTCCATACCAACTGTAGGCGGCATGGAACGATTTGCTACTTGCTCGATCAGTTGTAAATGTTGCGGCAGCATTTTAGCTAAACTGTAGCGTTCTAGGGCGGTTTGACGGGCTTTGACGCGAATTTCTGCCATGCGGGTAGGATGGTCTAAAACTTCATCAATGCGATCGGCTACTTGTTTCGGTGAGAAGTAATCGACTAGCAAACCGTTTTCTCCGTCGCGGATAACTTCTCTGACTGGCCCTGTGTCGGAACCGATTACTAAACATCCGGTTGATAGAGATTCAATCATAGACCAAGATAGCACAAAAGGTCTGGTCAAATAAACGTGTACGTCGGATGCTTGAATTACTTTTAGATAAAGTCCGTAAGGTAGGGGCCCGACAAAGTGAACTCGCGATAAATCTAGCGGTACTTTTTTGAGCATATAGTCTTTGTAAGACTCGCCGTTGGGTAAAGAACGACCGTAACAAACTCTTTCTGAACCAACGATTACGACGTGACAGTTGGGGCGACGTTCTTGTACATAGGCGATCGACTCAATGAATTCAGGAAAACCCCGGTAAGGTTCCATTCCCCGCGATACGTAGGTGACAATTTCATCCACGCCAGACAAGTCTAAGTTAGGTAAAATTAGTTTAGCACCGGGGTCTGGTTTGAAGTAATCGGTATCTACGCCGTCGTGGAGTGTGGATAATTTTTGTTGTAGTTCGGGCGGGAATTGCGATCGCTGCCAATAAGTTGGTGATAAACCCCAATCGCAAGAGTATAAATCGATCAAAATCGGCGCATTTTTGATTCTAATTCTGGCCATATCGTCAACTGTTAAAGGTTCCGCTGGGTCGAAATCTGCGTCTGAACCAATAGCATGATAAAACCACTCGAAATAGCACAAAAGCGGCGTATTTGGAAAAGCTTCTTTGACAAACAATGTCGGCCCCCAACCGGAATGTCCGCAGATAATATCGGGTACGAAACCGTCTGCTTTGAGTTGTTCTGCCATTCTAAATACGGCTTGTCCGTAGATGACGGCACTTTCTAAAGGGCGGACGTATTGGTGAGTCTGCGCGTGGGGTTCCCGGCTGGGGGTAAATGCTGCTTTGCGAACGCCGGGAATGTTCCACTCTGGGCGCTCGTTTTTAGTGCCGAAAACAATTTGATTTTTCGGATCAGCGCCTAAAGCCGTGATAATGTGGCGGTATTGGGCGGGGAAGTTGGGATGGAGAAATAATGCTTTCATTGTCAGTTGTCTGTTGACTGTTGACTGTTGACTGTTGACTGTTGACTGATAACAATCTAAAATCTAAAATCGATTGACTGTTGACTGTTGACTGTTGACTGTTAACTGTTAACTGTTGAACGATCGCAATCTAAAATCTAAAATCTAAAATCGATTGACTGTTGTCTGTTGTTAGTTGGAATCAAATATTTTGAGGCGGCTAAAAAGCTTTGGTTTTATTCATTGGGGGTGGGCGCTTTGCAGATCCAGACACAATCTCGCGGTACTGAAGATGTATTTTTCTGGATGATTTCATAGTTTAAATGATGGAGAAATTTTTCCATAATTGTATCAGTCATAACTGAAAATGCAGTGCCGTCTCTGTGCCCTAGCAAGTTTTTGTCCCACTCGCTGGCGAATTTTTGCCACCCTAATTCGCTAAAAATATTTGTGTGGTGAAACACGCAAATTCGATCGCCCCGCAGCAGTTTGGGAATTCGAGTTAGGTAGTTGAATATATCTACTGGCTCTACGTGTACCATTGTATCGTAACAAAAGCAGACATCGGCTGAACCTGGAGCGATGCCGTCCAATGTTAAACCGTCGAGTTTGACGTAAGAAACGCGATCGTCTCCCAAGCGCGATCGCGCCGCTTGCAGCATTTGACTGGAAATGTCGGCACAAATTAGTCGATCGCAATATTTCAGCAGCAGCGAACCGGTTTTTCCCCCGCCGATACCAATTTCTAAAACTCTATGTTCTTTTTTGATGTACGGTGCAATAAATTGCTGTTCTATCAGCGCTTCGTATTCGGCTAGGGAGTTGGCGGCACCGGCAGCTTTACCTATCCATTCGTCGCCAATATAGGCAAGTTCGGCATTAGTTTTTTGCCACTGTTGGGCGTAACTGTCCCAGGCCCTTTCATAATCTACTCTTGGGCGATCGGTCATTTTATCATCGTTCATTTTTGATTATTTTATAGTATTGATGGCTCAATTTTCAATATGTTCCGCAAGTCTGGCCAAATTATATCAAATCCTGCCCAAAGTCTAGAAGTTTATTTACTGCGCTTGGCTTGGCTGGGCGCTGACACTTTAAGATGACTAATGACTGCTGAAATATGCTTCCCAGAAAATATCTGCATAAGCTTGAGTCATTTCCTCAAAAGTATTAAGTGAATCTAAGACATATTTAGCGTTTTCAGCTAACTGCTGCCGCCAAGATTTATCCTCCAATAAACTAATCAAAGCTGCAACTAATTCGTCCGGGCGATCGGGCGTATAAAACAAACCGTTAATTCCCGGCCGCACTTGTTCTTTAATTCCAAAAACCGGCGATGTAACAATTGGTAAATCGCAAGCCATCGCCTCCAAAATCACTCTGGGAAAACTTTCGACGCGAGAAGTGCAAACAAAAATATCAGCCGCTTTGTAATATTTTCCCGTCTCCCCAGTTTCCGGGACTACTGTCACCCTTTGCCGCAACTCTGCTGGCAATTCCCCCACCAACTCGGCTAATTTATTGCTGTAAATACTAGGACGATCGCCCACAATAAAACACCTAATTTTATTGTGCCATTTGTCAGGCAAAAGTGAAAGTGCTTTAACTAAATCCTGCTGTCCTTTGCGTTCGCATACCGTTCCCAGCAGCAAAATTACCACATCTTCCGCTGCAACACCTAAACTTTTTCTAGCCAATTCAGAATTCTGCGAATTTTCCAGTTTGCTCAAATCTAAACCGTTGTGAATCACCGTAAAATTGTGGTGGCTGTTGAGAGGCAAATACCTGTCCCGCGTTGCATCCGCTACAAAAATCACTTTGTAAGGAAAGCGAAAACACTCTAAAGCTCTCGCCGCAATCTCAGAACCAAACCTGTTAAAATAAGTTTGCCAAGGTTCGCTTTCGTGCACGTTCCACACCACAGGAATTCCCATTTGGTGCGCCGCATCAACTACAAAAAAGTTTTCTAAAGTATTGGCATAAATTGCATCTACTTTTAAACTGGCAATTTCTGTGCTAAAACTGCGGATGGCTTCATCGTAAGCATCCCGCTGGTAGATGTGTTCGAGAGGATTGTCGCGCACAATTACTTCAATTCCCTGCTGTTCGTAAGCTTGACGCAGGGGCCCGTCTGTGGTGCAAAGTACGATCGGCTTAACCACACCCTCAGCCGCCAATTTCACCGCGATTTCGTACTGATGCAGCGGCGCACCCGTGAAATCCAGCGAATTGCTGCACATCAAAACTCTGATAGGATTTACAAAATTATTTAGTGATATCAAAGAACCAAAATTACCACATTTTAGTTCTTCCTGCTTCTTTCCATCCGTTACATCCGTTACATCCCGTACATTGCTCGTTGCCGAACCTTCTTCCTTCATAAAAACCCGTCGGGGTTGAATATGAAAATACTCATCTTCTAAAGACAAGTGAGGACTGTAAAAACTGTCATTTTTCCCCGCGTACTTGCGCCTAAAAGCCGCCACTTCTTGAGGATTGTCGGTAAAACCCCTAGAAGTTCCTTCGTTGTGCAACAACTCCGCATCGGGACAATATACGCACCGATAACCCCGTTCTAACAATCGGTATCCGTAATCTACATCATTGTAAGCAACAGCAAAATTATCCTCATCAAAACCGCCCAATTCTAAGAACAATTGACGCGGAGTAATCGTGCAAGCGGCTGTTACCGCAGAGTAATTTCGCGTTACCATCGCTTGAGAAAGATAGCCTCGATTTTCGCTGTTCATCAGCTTAAAAGCGTGACCCGCCAAGCCGTGATGCAGCCCGTGAATTACGCCCGCGTGCTGAATTCTGCCGTCGGGATATAACAGCCTCGCGCCGACTGCACCCACGCCCGCGATTTGAGCGTATCCAACCATTTGACTCAGCCAGCGCGGGTTAATTACTTCAGTATCGTTGTTCAAAAACAACACATATTCGCTATCAACTTGTTCGGCAGCGCGGTTGTTAATTGCTGCAAAACTAAACTTGCCGTCAGGATTTTTGATCCGCAAAACTTTGCACTTTAATTCCTTTAAATATTCCAGAGTTTTCGGATCGTCGCTTTCGTTGTCGATGACGGCAACTTGATAATTTTTGTATGTTGTAATTTCTAGAGAATCCAGACAGGCTTTCAGCAATTTTAGCTGATTTTTAGTAGGAATAATTACCGTTACTGATGGGCCGTTATCCGGGAAATCCTGAGCAAATATGCCCAAATTTTCTTTAATCGCCCATGCGTGCTGAGCGACATTGCCGTTAATTTTTCGGCGGTTTAGTGCGTCTTGAATAGCTTTTTGACCTGCGGCAAAACTGGCGGGTTTCGCGGCCCCAGATATGGCTGTAGAACCGGGTGCGGTTCGCCAGTGATACAGCACTAGCGGCAGGTGGGCGACGTGGCGCGAAATTTCGGTGGCTCTCAAGGCAAAATCGTAATCTTGCGAGCCTTCAAAACCTAGCCGCAAACCGCCTATTTCTTCAAAAATGTGTTTTTTGACGGCGCACAAATGACCGAGATACATATAGGAAAGCAGCAGTTCCGGCGACCATTCCGGTTTAAATTGCGGGGCGAACCGGCGACCTTTAGTGTCGATTTTGTCGTCGTCTGAGTAGAGAAAATCGGTGGCTGGATGCGCGGCAAAATATAGGGCGACTTCGCCTAGTGCGTCGGGAGTGAGTTCGTCGTCGTTGTCTAAAAACAGGATGATGTCGCCTGTTGCGAGGGCGGCGGCGCTGTTGGTTGCTGCGCTGATGTTGCCGTTTTCTGTGCGAAATGTGATGCGGATACGATCGTCCTTTTGGGCCCAGTTTTTCAAAGTGTCAGCCACAGTGAAATCGGTGCTGCAATCATCGGCAATGCACAGTTCCCAGTTTGGATAAACTTGATTGATTACACTGTCGATCGCACTTTCGAGAAAATCTATCTGCGGGTTGTAAACTGGCATTACTACCGAAATTTTTGGCAGGGGTTCCCGACAGGATTTTAACCGAGAAATCAAGTAATCGCGCGCGCGATCGTTCCACTGATTCACCTCCAGCCAAGCGTCATACCTATCAATAGGTTTAGGCACGACAAAACCCGCAGGCGGCAGCAAATCTCCCGGCGCACTAAACTGTTTTTGCTGGCGGTAAATCTTCCCCAACTGGCGAATCACCTTCACAATTTCCCAAGGCATCGGCACAATTCTGCCGAGACGCTGTTTTCTCTCCTTCGCCCGCTGCTGAATTGCCGCTGTAAACCTTGATAACTCCTCAAACTTATCTGCACTTCGCTGCCAGATATGGTAGCGCCGCACAGTCAATTTTTTCGGCGCTTGAAAATACAAAATTTCCCCGCTTTCTAACTCAGCTTGCAGAGAAACGTGCCATTCCCCTGGCGGCAAATCGACAAGGGCCTCAAAACCGCTTTCCGAACTGTTAACCCAGTCGGGAAACACTTCACCGACATCTTTTCGCCGCAAACCGTAGGCGCACTCTACAGAAGAATCGCCGCACAACAAGCTTAATTTACTAATTTTGCGATCGTGGTGGCAGCACCAACCTGCAAACAAAATTTGACCCTGACGCTGTTCCCACACTACTGGTACATCTAACGATGCTTGAATCGTTGAAACTAACAGCGGATAAGCTGCTAAAAGATGCCATTTACCTCGATCGTCTTGCGCTTCCAGTAGCACTTCGTGCCGTCCCGCAGGCGCTTCCAATTCAATTGTAAAACCACATTTCTTCGCAGACGAAATATTAGAGTGTGCTACCGCTATATCACTTCTATCTATGCCGTAAACGCCCGCGAAACTCTGGTCTTTAATTCTGGCGCGGACTGCTGCAGTCTCTATTTTTTTGTGAAAAACCCACCCCACAATTAGCAGGTTGGAATCGCAAACTTGCCAAGTAGTGGGTCGGTCTAACGAAAAAATAAATTTAGGGAACAAGTCGCGGATTTTGCGCTGAACTTCCCACAACTTTTCTCTCACTTGCCACCATATTGAAGACTTGATAGTAGCAAGTTCTGCCCGGAAATTTTCATTTTCCTGGCGGGAGTGTTCTAATTTTTCCTGAGTATCCTTTAATTTTTCCTGATTTTGACTTTGTGCTGTTTCTAGCTGAACTAACTCAGCTAACTTTTGCTGCAATATAAATTCAGTTTCTTCAAATTGAACCTGAGTTTGCCCTAATTCTGCTTCTAGTTCTAATACTTTCCCTAAAGCTGTTTGAAATTGCGATTCTTTGCCGTCAAGCTGTACCTGAGTTTGTCCTAATTCTGTTTCTAATCCGAGGAGTTTCGCTAACGCTTCTTGAAATTGCGATTCTTTGCCTGAAAGCTGTACCTGAGTTTGCCCTAATTCTGCTTCTAATTTTAAGACTTTTGTTAAAGCTTCTTGAAATTGCGATTCTTTGCCGGCCAGCTGTACCTGAGTTTGCCCTAATTCTGTTTCTAATCCGAGGAGTTTTGCTAAAGCTTCTTGAAAATTTGATTCTTTGCCTGCAAGCTGTACTTGAGTTGCTCCTAATTCTGTCTCTAATCCCAACACTTTCGCCTGGGCCTGGTGAAATTGTTCTTGCCACTGTTTGAGTTCGGAAGAGCTAGTTTTTTGCTGTTTTTCCAGCAAGCGGATTTTTAGCCAATCTTCAAATGGCCAAATTGGAGAGGCTGGGAAATGAATAACTCGATCGATCGCACCTTTCGATTCGCTGCTGAGATTGCCAGCTTGGGTTTCCAAAAGTTCATATAGTTCTAATGCTTCGGGAAAATATTTTTCTATTAAACTCGGTCTGTGACTTTTGACAATATCGTTGACTAATAAAGATTCTTCAAAATTGTCGCCCGGTATCGCACCTAAGTTAACATTAAATTTTTCGTTGACTCGATCGAGGAAAAGTTCAGGAGTATTGCCAATGGGGTAAACGTTGGCTAGGAGACAGCGGTGGGGGAAACGTTCGTAAAGTTCTAAAACTTGTTGATTGTAGTGAATCCACATTTTTACTGCCTTTTCGGGATTTTGCAGCAAGCTGACATCGGTTCCCCGGCGGTAAAGGGAATCGACTACTTCCCAGGGCGATCGGTAAACACAGATAAAATTAGCTTCCGGGAGCAAATTCAGCCAAAAATCCCAAAAAAGGGCTGTTCGGGGGTCTTTCCAACCCCAATGTTTGTGAGAATGTTGATTTTGGTCGATCGCCCTTTTGGCCATTTCCACGTATTCTGGTGCTACCGGAATCGTTTTTTCAAACGTACATCCGAGTTCATCAATACCGTGCGATCGCAAAACACTTTTGTGAAACTCCACAAAATCAACATTCTCGAAATGACCTTTCACATTTCCGTCGGCAGGGCCCACTAATTTTTTGCCAATATCAACCCCGACTTTCTGAAACAAAGAAGCTGTTAAAGACGTACCGGAACGGTGCATTCCGGTAACAATAAAAACCGACGGTTTGCTGTCATTTGTACTCACAATTTATCTCCCTCGCCCTAATTCCCACACCAAATTTACTCGCTACTCTCCCGCTAAGCCCAGGGATCGCCTGACTTGAAACCACGCGCTTCTGATCTTCCAGAACTTGCTGCTTTCCATTGCCAAAACCCGACACTTCGCTTGCTCTAATTCTTGCTTGACATTAGTTAGTTGATTCTCAGTTTTCTCCAACTGCATTTGCACGGATACTAACTGATTTTGAGTTTGCTCCAATTGCATTTGAGCTGCCACTAATTGAGTTTGAGTTTCTTGCAACTTTGTTTGAGATTCTTCCAACTTTGTTTGAGTAATCATTAACTTACTTTGATTTTGCTCCCGTTCTATCCTCGCCGACTCTAACTGAGTCTCAAGTAATTTTAGTTTTGTCTGAGTAGAACCCAATAAAGACTGCGATTGTCTTTGGTTAATCAGCGATTTAACAGTGCAATTTTCCAGAATCCATTCCAAACCATAGTTATTGATTGCTTTGACTATTAACACATCCTGCAGCGCTACAGTGCTTTTGGGTAAATAACACCTCCACCCCGACTGCAAAGCCCCATCAGTTTCAAAATATCCAGCCACATCCGGGCGATCGTAAAAAGGCTCGCACCTCTGTACAACCTCGCCGTTTACCAGCACTTGCAGTTCCTCAACTCGACCGTCGAAATTCACATCAGCCACCCATCCTTCTAGATACAAATTCTCCTTATTCGTAAAAGCAGCAACATCAATATATCCTTCCGGGTGATGATTGAATTTCAAATCCGAAAAATCTCTAACTAGCTCATTTGTGACAACATACAAATCCTGAAACCTGCATATACCTTTTTTGATGCGGTGAACAAAAGCTTTGCCTCCGCTAACTCGCTCGACACATTCTCTCACAAACTTTTCAGTTACATAAGTTGTGCCGTATTCCTCCTTATCTAAAGACTGGCTTTCGCTTTGAGCACTAAACAAAATACCGTTGGCAGGCATTTCTATATGAGGACTTCGCAAACACTCATCGTGAACGCTGAACATCAAAATGCCGTTAGGAGTCAACAAATCGTACAAATTTTGCAACCAACTTGTAAAAGTTCTTTCCGGCATATGGCTGAAAAAAGAATTAGCCAGAATGCAGTCAAACTTGCGGTCAATTAAATAATTTTCTGGTTTTCCAGTTGACACAATACCGCTGACACCGAAATATTCAGTTTGAAACTTAACCGCATTAGCATAAATGTCAGAAACCCAAATTCGTTCCGGCGGTATTTCCTGAATCAAAAACCTGGTAAATCGACCGTAACCGCAGGCAAAATCTAGAAAAGAGGGTACATTTTCAAAACTGCCAAAATGCCATTCCACAACTTGTTTAACCGTATCCAAGATGCGACGCCCGATCGCATAATAGCGCACCAAAGCCCGATCGCGATCGTCTTTGACGTTGTTCAAGCTGAACAAATACATTTCATCGTCTTCGCAGATATTCAGTTTAAAATTTTCGGGAAACTTAGTTTGATCTTGAATAAATGCTTTGATTACGGGATTTTCGACTAAATCTAAATTGATATCGCTCATTTTTTTTACAGAATTTTAGATAACCTCTGTTGACTGCTCTTTAACTAGAGAATCAGCATTAACAACAGTTAAACACGGTTCGATCAGCAAGTCAACGATGCCGTTACCGCAGGACTCAGTACAAGACTGAACTCTAAACATCGCCACATCAACACAGCGATCCAGATAAGTTAAATCTCCATCTACCGTTCCCACAACCCCAGCATTCAGAAAATAAACACCGGGATTCAGCAAACATTTAAACTGAAACTTCACTACAATTGTCGTTCCCGCTTCCACATACCTAACTGACTGAGTAGAAGCCTTCAAAGAAGCACCCGCTAACTCAAAACCGCTAATTGTTTTAATCAACATTCCAAACCTAACTTTGGAAGTTGACCGCGAAAAAGTGACAGAGTAAGTATAAATATAATCTTGACGACCGAGCAAGTGATTTACCACATTTCCCTTCAGCGTCTCGATGTGGGGGTTGATAATTTCCGCTCCGCGAGACGGATACCTTACCGTATTCGACGGTATCATCCCCGGATCGTAAAATTCATCGTAATATTCCTTGGGTTTAGAGAGATGTTGCTCCGGTTTAACTTCCGTCTTTGTACTTTCTAAATTAGCCTCCTGAAGGTTGTCTTGACTTTCCTGTTTTGTCAGTTGGTTCAGAGCTCGAATATCTGACTTCAACCCCAGAACCCGATCCGGATCGGCATAAATCAGCTTTTGATACTTAGAAATTACCACCTTCGGCGTGTGAGCTAGCAGCAATTCACCGCTATCCATTAAAATCGCCGACGTACAAAGTTGCACCACAGAAGTAGCAGCGTGAGAAACAAATAAAATTGTTCCGCCGCCTTCCTGAATGCTTTGCAAGCGGGCAAAACACTTGCGTTGAAAAGCTTCGTCGCCCACCGAAAGCGCCTCGTCAACCACCAAAATATCCGGCTCGACGCTAGTCGCAACGGCAAAAGCTAGCCTGACAAACATACCGCTAGAATAAGTTTTGACTGGCTGTTCGATGAAATCGCCAATATCAGCAAAAGCAGCGATATCGTCAAACTTTTCTTCAGTTTCTTTTTGATTGAATCCGAGTAACTGAGCGTTAAAAAACACATTTTGCCGCCCGGTAAACTCCGGATTAAACCCGCTTCCGAGTTCCAGCAAAGCGGAGACTCGGCCTTTAACATCTACACTTCCTGCGGTAGGAGTCAGCGTCCCCACAATTATTTGCAAAAGAGTGCTTTTTCCCGAACCGTTGCGGCCGACGATTCCCAGAGTTTGTCCTTGAGGAATTTCTAAATTGATGTCGTGTAGGGCCCAAAATTCGTCAGCGAGTTTTTTGCTGGGGTAAATAATTTCCTTTAAGCGGTCTCCTGGACGATCGTACCGCTTAAAGCATTTGGAAACATTTTTTAATGAAATTACATTTTCTGTCATCCGATTTTAGATTTTAGATTTTAGATTTTAGATTGATATTATGCCCGCTCAAACGAAAAATAGGTTTGTAGTGGTGTTAATCTGTAGGGTGCGGATCTGCTTCATATTTGATAAAACTTGCAGATTGTTGATGGCGACGCACCTTACACGGGCTAGAAAATTGTGTGTACTACATATACATAGAATATGCTGTATATCTCAAACAAATTTACAGCATATCTCAAACAAATTTACAGCACGTCAGCAAAAGCGGGACGCAAACGCCGGTAAACCGCCCAACCTCCACAAAATATAGCAGCAGAAATTAGCGTGGCGACACCCCATTCGCCCCAATGCTTAACTTCTCCAAGCAGTATGAGGTCTCGATAAACCTCCGAGATGGCGGCCATTGGATTCAGCCAAAATATCCACGCTCGCCACTGTTGGGGGATGATTGAGGCTGGGTAGACGATCGGCGTCAAATAAAACCAAAAATTTAGAATAACACCTAATGTCTGAGGAATGTCTCGCAAAAATACAGTCAAGCCCGCTGTCAAATATCCCAAACCAGCAGTTATCAGCAACTGAGGCACCCACACCAACGGCAGCAAGCATAAAGTAGCGTTGAGCTTTTGCGACGACACCGCTACTATCACAATCAAAGCTGCTAAACCCAGAGAACTTTCAAGAAAAGCTGTAAAAATCGGCACTAGCGGCAGCAAACCGAGGGGAAATACCACTTTTTTCACTAAATTCGGCTGTCCCACCACCGATACTCCCGACTTGATCAAACCGCTGGTGAAGGCAGTCCAAGGCAGCAAACCTGCAAACAACCAGACTCCAAATGTAATGTCGCTGTTTTCTGGGAACCCTGCAAGGCTGAGCTTTACCTTGAGGACGATCGAAAATACGTATGTGTAAATCACCAATTGCGATAGCTGATTCAGCAGCGGCCACAAATTGCCCAGAATCGAGCCTTTGTATTGAGCTTCCAAGTCCCGGCGCACCAATGTTGCCAGCAGATTCAGCTTCGCCCACCGCTGCCTACTTGCGGGCGGCCTGCCGCCCACCCTTCGGGCTTTTTGGGCAACTTCTTTCACAGTTCTCTGCAATTTTTTCGCCCTCGTTCACTACCTTCACACCTAAATCAACTCAAGCTACAACTGTGCAGCTTTTGCTAAACCGCAATTATTCCACAGCCCCGTCGTTTTGATCAAGGATCTGCCACCCTGGCTTGGGCTTCTTGTTTCGGTGTTGCTGATTTACGGTATGAAAGACTAAATATGCAAATCCTAGAAACCATTATCTACAAAGCTTCTGGATTTTCAACTTATTTTTTTCATGCCCTGATTAAGCAACGCCCTTCGTGTTCATCGGGAAGTGCCACCAGCTTTGGATGCCGTGCAGGATGGCTTCTTTACGGAGCTCGTCCTGGGGCGTGCGTTCGGAGTGGACAATGCCTCGCCCTGCCCTCATCTAGTTCACCGCACCCCTGACGGATTTCTTGAACACTGCCGACACTAACGACTAGCAACAAAGCGAAAAGTTAGGAAATTAAAAAAATCAGGCTACTAAGAGACAAGTTGTGATATAGCGTGCAACTATTTTTTTGCCGATATTCACCTAAGCTGAGCTCGATAGATTATGTAATATCCGACTTTTCCGACTTTAAGATCCGACTTTTCCGACTTTCAAAGGCAGGGGAGGGGAAATATTATAGAGATAAGATGCGTCTCAAAAGCTGTGGAAGCAATTAATAGCCTTTCATAACTTTTGAACGATACAGTTATAGGCAGGGTTTAATGCTACAAAAGGGGGTTCTACTTAATTACTGACCTATTGTTCTGAGTGTGGGCGACGATCGCACATCGAGCGTAAAATTACGGCTATTTTTTAGCTCGTAATTTACAGAATAGTGCGTCCATCTTTTTTATATTAGTAAATCCCTATGGATGGAGGGATATAAGGATGTACTAATTATCTCAAGAACTATTTGCTCTCGAAGTGAATGTAAATTGGGGCCTTTCTTCTCAAGCTTTTTCTACGTTACTTACGTCCAAACCAGGAAATGTTGAATTTTTACCTTCCATTACCTTTTGTTTACACAAACTTTATTGATTTCCCTTGACAAGCATCTATCCAAAGAATTAAGGTAAGTATGTCTAAAGATAGATGACAAATAAACAAGTTGAGGAGTAAAGCGGGCAAAAAGATTAAATTGAATCTACAGAGGGTAAGCTGTGGAGCATTTAAACCAGTAACGAGGCTAGTAGGGTGCGTCAGCTAGAACCCTTACGCTGAAACGGAAAACCTTAGATGCTGACGCACCTTACGCAAGTCCTTTAAATGCCAAACAGCTTAGTAGCTCGAAAAATCCGAGTATTACTGCTGCCAAGGCATTCAAGAGCGGACGTATGGTTGCAATAGCAGCGTCCGGCAAGAAATTTCGTACTGAGCCAACTTTTTGAAAGGTGCCGAAAGATTTGGGAGGACAATGGGTGCAGTTAGCTGTCTTCCAAGTGAAAGTGAGGGTTCGACCCACACAAAAGCAATATAGCGCGTCTAAATAATTGTGTGATTTTTTCTAGGAACAATCCCCCGTTTGGTTGTCCCAATCGCTCCGAGATAGGTACTCTTGGCACTACCCCTATCCTATCTATTTAGATAAATGATTTAGGCTCGCTATACGGACAAATATTACCCATTTATCTCAAAGCCCAATGCGTTTTTTGAATTTTGTGAGGGTAATTTATAAATATATTGCTCCTTATAGATGGCTAGCTATCTTCCTTTGTAGCAGTCAGATTTTTGAGGCCGCATTTGAATCAGCAATGAGGATCAGCTTCAAGTTTATTATTGATGCAGCCATTGTTCCTCAAAATTATAGTCTTCTGGTTTGGATTCTGTTGCTCTTGGGAGGCGGAGCGATTGTATTTATCGTTGTTGGCTTGCTGGGCGACTTTTTATCAGCTAAATTGGGGATTCTGTTACTCAACAACATCCGCTGTTCTCTATTTGAGCGCATCCAAAGCCTTTCAATGGAGTTTTTTGGGCGACGTTCAGCCGGGGATATAATTAACTGTTTCCAGGCGGATGCAGAGAAGGTAGAAAATAGTCTCATACTTGGTCTGCCAGTTGTTATTTTTTGCCTGAGTAACATCCTTTTTTCGGTAGTTTTCCTATTTTCCCTTAACTGGCAGTTGGCTGTTCTAAGTTGCATCGGTTTGACTTTCTGTGCAATTGCACCAGCAAATGTTGCCCGTCGTGCCACCAAAGAAGGCTATCATCTGCGGCAAAAGGAAGGACACATCGCCAGCGTAATCGAAGAGAATCTGCTCTCCCAACCAGTTGTCAAGATATTCGGTCTAGAAAAACGAGTCTCAAAAGATTTTTCTGCCCAGTTGAATGACTTGAAGCGGGTTTATGTCCGGGCGAAATTTCTGTCTAGCTTAGTGCAAAGAATTCCCAGTCTCGCTTTTGTCTTAGTGCAGTTGGTTATTTTGAGTCTTAGCGCGGTGATGACCTACGGAAATTGGATTTCAGTAGGGACACTCGTCTCCTATCAGGTTCTATTGCTCGGTTTACATTCAACTATCCTCAACTTTACCTGGGGGCTGCCTTATTTAATTGATGGAGTAACAGGACTGCAACGTATCAATGATATTTTGGCGGAAATCCCTGAAGTTCAGGAAGCACCGGGTGCGATTGATTTGCCACATTTTCAGAGTGATATTTATTTTGATAATGTTAGCTTTAGCTACTCCAAAGATAGAGGCGGGGTGAAAAATCTATCGCTGAAGATTCGCCAAGGAGACTTTGCGGTATTTGTCGGTCAGAGTGGCGCGGGTAAAAGTACGATTGTCAATTTGCTGACACGATTTTATGACCCGGATAAGGGACGCATTCGATTGGATGGAGTTGATTTGCGCGACTGCACTATACGCTCACTGCGTTCTCAAATCGGACTGGTTTCTCAAGAGGTGATTTTGTTTAATGGCTCAGTGCGGGAAAACATCCGCATGGGCTATCTGGAAGCGAGTGATGAAGAGGTAGAAGCCGCAGCGAAAGCCGCAGAAATTCATAATTTTATTTTGACTTTACCTCAAGGTTATGACACTCCTGTTGGCGACAGGGGGGGACAGCTATCAGGGGGACAACGGCAAAGAATTGCTTTAGCTAGGGCGTTGGTGAGAAATCCAGCCATTCTGATTCTGGATGAAGCCACATCAGCGCTAGACCCCGCAACAGAAGTGGAAATCATGACAACTTTAGAGAGCATTGCCCAGAAATGCACAGTGATTGTCATTACCCACAAAATGGCTCATGCCTTGCGTGCAGATGTCATGTTTGTGATGGATAAAGGGTGCCTCGTTGTTAGTGGTTAACCTACAGATTTAATTCAATAAGGAGGAATCTATGTCACAGTTTGGCAACCAATTAATAGAGAAAATCTCAATGTTACAAAGATTACCTGTGCTTAGCAGTAAGCTGTTTGTCTGGGTGTTTATTCCTTACCGCCTTACAGAAAAAGGATGGGAGAGTAAAGACTATGACACCCCTGCGACTCGTCAAGAACTGGCAGATGTATTTGCCGAACTCGGCATCAAGTGGAAGTGGCAGCCAATCACTTTTGAAAATATGCACGAAGTTGTTGAGGAGGTGGCTGCTTTCAGCAAAGAGTACATTCCAATGGTACTGAACTTTTGTGCTGGGGATGAAGATCCTAACTATCCTGGCACTTGCGTCATCAAACTACTGGAAGCAAAAGGCATTCTCTTTACGGGTGCAGATTCTACCTTTGATTATCTCTGCTCATCTAAACTCAGAATGAAGCGTGCTTTTGTTGAGGAGGATGTAGCTACGGCTCCCTACGAAGTCATTGCAGACCCTAGCCACGTTCAGGGAGTTTGCGAACGTCTTGGTACTCCTTTGATTGTGAAACCAGCGATTTCTTTTGCAAGCCGAGGGATTTCTTTGCAGTCAGTTGTCGAAAGCGATGAACAGGTGAGTTTACAACTCCAGCGATTGCTCCAAGGACAGCATGATATGCAATTCCCGCCGGACAGTATTTTTGTGGAACGCTTCATCAATGGTCGTGAGTTTACAGTCTTTCTTTTGGGTTCCAGCCAGCAGCCAGAGAGTATCAAAATCTATCCACCTGCGGAACGGGTGTTTCACTCCAATCTCCCTAAAACTCAACGTTTTTTGGCTTACGATTGGTACTGGACAAAATATGAAGAGGGTTCTCTCTTTTCACCAGAAGAACCGTTTTGCCGTTACGGACTGGTTGGTTCTGACTTGCATGACAAGCTTTGTGAGTTAAGTAAGCTGGCTTATTGTGCAGTTGGTGGTAATGGATATGCACGGGTAGATATACGCATGGACACAGCCTCCCAAGAACTGTTTGTTTTGGAGGTGAATCCTAACTGTGGTATTTCTTCTTATCCTCTCTCTACGTTCGATGATAACGATCTTGGCGCTACTTCTGTTGGCACGATCTTGCACCTTGCTGGCATCCCGTTTCCACAACTGATGTCAGAAATGATCGCTGAGGCTTTTGCTAGACAGTCTACCCAGTTACAACTGGCGAACAAATCAGCGTGAAAGTACACCGACATTTATTGTCCTAGTCAAAAACTGAAGCTGGTGACAATTTCCTAGAGATTGGCTGTTTTAAAACAGTAAAACAGCCTTCCTTGATTTTCGATAAGTATTTTTGATTGAAGGCGATATCAACAAAAATGGCTCATTTTATCTTCTAGGGTAATTGATGAGCCAAATATTCGTTATTGACATTTTTAAATCAAAAATAGAAGATAACTTTCTTGATATTATTTGGAAAATAATTGGCAAAAAAATCAGAAAATGTTCTCTGAAATCGTCTTTAGAATGTAGCAAATCAAAAAAACAACCTTTAACTTTATTACAGGAGTAAAAAAAGTGTTGCAGTTGAAACAAATCCCTAACATAGTATCTGAACGGCAACTTCCAGTCGTTAACAGCTACAACGAATGGGACCCTCTCAAAGAAGTCATTGTGGGTTGCGTAGAGGGCGCGGTAGTTCCGAAGTTAGAGCCTGCCCTCCTGACAAATACATCCCCCCAAAACTTGTGGTTTTTCCAAAAGTATGGCGGTCAACCCTTCCCCCAAGAACTTGTGGAAGCTGCCTCTAAAGAACTGAACGAGTTTTGTCAGGTTTTAGAAGCTGAAGGGGTCACTGTTCGACGACCCGATCGCATCGACTTTTCCCAGACCTACAAAACCCCAGATTTTGAAGCTTCCGGTTTCTATGCCACGATGCCCCGCGATGTGCTGATCGTCGTTGGCAATGAAATTATTGAAGCACCGATGGCTTGGCGATCGCGCTTTTTTGAATACCGTGCTTACCGTTCCTTAATGGTCGAGTACCTGCGACGGGGGGCAAAGTGGACACCAGCACCTAAACCTTCCATGTCAGACGAATTTTACGATCTTGAGTACGCCACAAAACCCATCGATCGACGGTATGCTCTCACCGAAAAAGGGCAATTTGTGACGGGAGAACTTGAACCCAGTTTTGATGCTGCTGATATTGTACGCTTTGGGCGAGATTTATTTGTGCAGCGCAGTCACGTCACTAACGAAATAGGAATTACCTGGCTCAAACGGCATCTAGGCGACCAATTCCGGGTTCATGTGGTCAAATTCCCAGACCTCAATCCCATGCACATTGATGCCTCACTCGTACCACTTCGACCGGGATTAGCATTAGTGAACCCCGCAAGACGTTGCATTCAAACCGAGCTTTTTAAGAAAGCTGGCTGGGAATTAGTGGATGCGGCTCCCTCCACCCTTCCCGACAACTGGCCGATGTATATGTGTAGCAGTTGGGTGTGCATGAATATTTTGAGCTTAGATCCCGAAACAATCTTTGTGGAAAAGCAGGAGGAACCCATGCAGAAACTCCTCAAAGATTTGGGATTTAAAGTAATTCCGGTTGATTTCCGTCACGTTTATACCTTCGGCGGGTCATTTCACTGCGTAACTTGCGATGTGCGGCGGGACGGTCAACTGGAAGAATACGGCTTTACTGAACCTTTGGAAGAAGATGAGCTTGAGGGATAAGAAAGCTTGCTAACCCTGAGTACGCACTAGAATCTCGATACTAAAGCACGGTAATGGCGTGACACGCTTTAAATGTTGCATTAGAAAAACCTTGATTAAGTCAGAAGTAAACTGATAATTTATTGCACTATTTTAGCTGTGCCACGCCAGTCGTTTATTGTCTTATTTCGCCTTAATTGTGTTCGCTACCAGTTATTGATTTATGTCAGATACTCAAACAGTTAGTGTGTCGTCCCTGCGGGGAAGTTCAGAAGATTTAGAGAAAGGGTTTTGGCAGCAATGGCAGCAGTATCAAGATTATCTTCACCGTTGCTGCATTAAGTGGATGGGGGGGAACCCGACTGATGCTGAAGATGCCTTGAGTCGGGCGATGCTCAAGGCTTGGGAAAAGGTGCAAAAGTACGCGCCGGGGAAAATTAATAATTTTAAGGCATGGCTGACGACGCTGACTCGCAATCTGTGCGTGGACATTTATCGTGAACGCAGTCGGGGGGCGAATCGAGTTGAGGATATAGAAGGTTACGCATCTAATGAGGAGCAAGGACTGCTACGGAGTGAGGATACCCCAGAAATTGCTTTGGAGACTGGCGAAAAAAGGATGGTGATTCGTCGTGCGATTGGCAATTTACCTCCTCGGTTGCGCGAGACGTTTATCCTACATTTTTATGAGGACTTGTCTTATCCAGAAATTGCCCAACGGCAAGAGATTTCCTACCAGAATGTCTGCAAGCGTATTTCGCAGGCGCGGAAGATTTTGCAAGAGGAGTTGAGGGGATATTTTATTGGGGAGGAGGCGACGGATAGGGATAAATTTGTCCCACCGACTGCAACGGAGTCGGCAATAGGGGAAATGTCCCAGGGGAATGAGGGAGTTGAAGCGATTGTGGGCGAGACGGTGACGTTATCCGTTGCGGTGGAGGAAGTGGAGAGTGTTGGGGGTGAGGAAGCGATCGAGATAGCGCGTGATGTGCAGCACTCTGAGTCGGTGATGGTTACGGCGACTAATGATAGGAAATTAGAAGTAAGGAAAGATGGTTGTCGGTACGTTGAGGCGGTGCTGGGTGGAAGGCAGCTTGCACGGATTTTGGCGTTGGCACAATTTGATGAAGAAACTGGTTGTTGGGGGAATTCCTGTCTGGCGGTGCAGAGGAGGCAACAACAGCTAATGGTGGGGAAAGTTGCGGGAGAATTTGTGCGATCATCTCGCTGTCCTCCTTTGTATTGTTTTCCCTATTTAGCTGTACTAAGCTGTTCTGCATTTAAATTGTATCTCTAAAAACAATCAAACTCTTGTGGGGTGGGCGTCCCGCCCGCCTCTAATATGCAATTTAAATGCGCGACAGCTTAGAGTCGGTTCATATATTGATCTGTAAATACAAAGTAATTGGGAATTTAAACCCCTCTTGGATATTTATTCTTAATAAGCCTTGCTTCTTGCAGTGAGCAATTACCCCTATTTCCAATCTTTTATCTTGCACCATTGTCAACAAGATTTTGTCTAGCCGACCCACTGCTCATAAGCAGCTTTCATCGCTTAAAAAGCTTGGCTAGCAGCGGGTAATCTACGGTTATTGAAAATGGTATGATGCAAGATATAAGTAAATCTAAAAATTCAGTAATTTCTATTTGGAAGCGTCTTAAAAGTGTAAATAATCTAAATCCCAAAATATTGGAGTCAAAAATGAAAAGAATTCTTCAGGCATTTGTAATGACGGTAATCGTATTTTGTATGACTTTCACATTTGTAGGGTCTTTGAATCAGGCTCCTGCGTTAGCGAACCAAACAAATTCACCGACAGCAAACAAACCTCACGAAAGCAAACAAGTTACAGGAAGTGGAGGAAGTACAAATACAAAAATTGGTGTTAGTAATCGAGGAAGCAAGCAAGATAGAAATACAAACAAACCAAGCCCGACATACGAAAAAATGAGTACGACAGGTAAGTAGACAAAAATATTTACCGTCATTGCGAACAAGGAGAAAAAAATTGCCCGAGAGAATCCTAACAATAAGAGAAACAGGGATTACCCTAGACTTGGGAGACAGTGAATGTCACAGAAAACTGACAAATGTGACAGGAAATACGGACGTAGTCTGCAAATACAGTCAGACTGAAACACACTTTCAAGAAATGGTACAAATCCCTCGATTCCCAGCCTGGACAAACGCTCTACCGCAGACATGGAACAGTGTTAAAATTCTGTGTGCCCAAGACGATATGCCAAGCGCAGGACAAGTGAAGTACAAATGGGAGGAAACGCCATGATCGGTATTTGGTTAAGATGGAGATGAAGGGCAATCACCATTAGTATAGCTTGAGGAACAATAGGCGATCACTTTTATTTTTGGAAAGTGATCGCTTTTCCGTTGAGCTTAAGACGAAGGGAAGCGTCGCAGTTAGTAGAATTTGGAGAGGAGGGACGTAATCTCTCCTTTAGAGTTTCTTCTCATTGTTTTATGAGGTGCATCAAGCCAAGAAAAAAGTTTCTAGTTCAAACAATTCAGAAATTGCTTCTGTAAATCGTCATTAAGGAGTAGATACGAAAAGCAAAAATCAAATTTTGCCCTAGTTCAAAATCTTGACTGTAGTGAGAAGAGTACGTCATGTCTATCGAAGTCAAAGTTTCAGTTGAAAACGGTAAATCAAGACTCTTTAAAGTCGAAAGTGAAGAGTTAATGCTTGTGAATCTCAGAAATAAAATCACGGCCACAAAGTGGGAAGCCGTAGGTAGTAACTTCTTCTTCCTCAAGAACGGCTCTGAGATCGATCCAGAGGACGAATCTGAATATAAACTTTCAACCTTTAAAAAGGACGATGGGATAGAGGTAGTAGTCAGCCCGCAGCAACATTCTGACGATAACAAAACGACAGTCGAAGAGCAAAAGGCGGCAGCCAAAGAGGCTAAGGAAACAGCCAAAACTGCTCTAGAAAGCCAGAATTTATCTGAGGCGAAGCTTAACCCAAAAGAACAGCCAACCTGGAAGAAGGAAGTAACTAAGGCAAGTCTGATCAATGATCAAGGAAGCCATACAACTAAGGACACGGGAGTTTATTTCGTACAAAAGTGGGATAATTTAAAACCACTGCTTGATAGTTTGAAATTTCCTAAAGCTTTGAAGGTCACTTCACAAGGGCTGGAGCCTGTTAATCGACCAGGGGTTGAACTAAGTAAAGCCATATCAGAAAATGATGTGGAAAACGAAGTTCAAATCAGTGACCAAAATGAGGCTTATTACACAGAATGGGAAAAACAAGCTTATAAGAAGCTCTCTAAGAGTGTCAGTGCTTCTGTTGGAATCCCTATTCCGTGGTTGAGCGCAACGTTTGGTTTAAGTGCTAGTTACGCAACTAGCTCAGAATCCCTTTCGCAGAGCAAAGAAACCCACTTGTTTATGGTGGCACAGCGCATCGTACAGAAGACTAAAGTGATTCTAAAAGAGGAGAGTATACAGGTAACAGAGAAGTTTAAGCAGAGCGTTGAACGCGCTAAAAACGTTGCCGACTTAAGGAAAGTATTTCAAGAATACGGCTACTTTGTTGCAACCACGTATATCATCGGCGGTAAAATCATAGCCGAAAATACGGAAACATTTTCGGGGCAGGAGGATAAAACTGCTAAGGCTAAAGAATTTGGAGCAGGTTTTAAAGCGGAGTTGAATCTGTTAAAATTTACTCCAAGTGCAAGCGGCGCTTACAAAAGCGAGAACCAAGAGCAAACTTCACAGAGTAGCGCTCAGACAGCCAGCAAATACTCAATGACGTTAAAAGGGGGAGACGAAGCACTAATTAATAATGGCACACAATGGATAAGCTCATTAACACTCGATAAGTGGCAGATAGTCGGGTATGAAGACCTTAAGCCGATTACCGATTTTCTAGACGAGGAACTGAAGAAGAAATGCGAGGAAATCCTTTCTACTCCCACTCCCATCAACAAGTTACCAATTAAAGTGGCTGAAGAGATCAAGTGGATGGCATGGAATGCTGCATGGTATGCGGCAAACACTCGTGCAGGGGACAAATATAAAGGGGATGCTGGAACGAATGATGTAGGCTTCAAAAAACACTCCGGAGATATGAGTAAAGCCGTAGCTGCTCTGGAGCTTAAGTTAAGCCAAAATGCACTAGATGATATCCTGTGGGGAGCATGGAACGCTGCATGGTATACAGCAAACACACGTGCAGGAGTTCAAAATGATGCTGAAAATGATTTAAAACAATTTGAGCAACACTTTGAATCTCTGAAAAACTCTAAAGAGGTTACTGACAAATTCGCTGAGAATCTCAAAAATATGTGTTTTTATGCCGCATGGCATGCAGCCAATAAACGCAACAATTATGAGCAGGATGCGGAAAATGACTTCAAGCAATTTGAGTTCTATTACAGCCAAATTGTGGAATGAATTACTGCAAACCAAAGTCCTCAAAAATGAGGATGAAGGCAGTATCTACGAAACAAGTATTCAGATAGTATCGTAGTCAGGACTTACACACAGACGCCAATTGTAGGGACACGGTATATCGTGCTCCTACAATCGGTGGTTTAGAGGCTAATGGCATTAAGATAAGGGGATAGGTATATCGCGCAGGGGTTTGAACCTCACTATCTTCTTGCACTTCCTCTATCTAAAAGGCGATTGCCCCTCTCTGAGATGATGGCACTTAAAAATCCAAGAGGCGATCGCAATAACTCAAAACTAATCCAATCTTTTACGAACTCATTGTACGAAACTGACACTCTAGGAAATCAACATGAAAATTTGCGTTCTACAACCTGACTATTCTCAATCGAGATTTACATTAGACTACAAAAACTACGAACCGCCTCGTAACCTCTCTCATCTATTACCAGAAGACCAGGTAGACCATGTATTTCTGAACAAAGCCACAACCTATCGTCAGCTAAAAGATTTAAAGAAGCAAGGTTACGATATTTTTGTCAACCTCTGTACGGGATGTTTGGACTGGGATGTTCCCTCTATTGATGTAATCGTTGCCTTGGAGCAACTTAATTTGCCTTACACGGGTCCGACTTTCGACCTCTACGATCCTGGCAAGGAGTTAATGAAGTTTGTTGCTTACAGTGCAGGAGTACGCACACCAGCATTTGTGAAAGCTGAAACGTTAGCTGATGTTGAGAGGGCTTGTCAAAACTTGCAATTCCCCCTATTTGTTAAACCAGCAGCCTCATCAGACAGTTTGGGAATTGATCATCAATCTTATGTAACAACAAAAGAGGCATTACAGAGCAAAGTGGCTGAACTCATAGCCAACTTTGGTCAAGTTCTGATCGATGAGTATATACCTGGGCGAGAGTTTACAGTCCTTGTGGCTGCTAATCCTGAAGATCGTCGTTCTCCGATAACTTATCAATCCCTAGAGTTTGTCTTTCCGGAAGGAGAACAATTTAAAACCTACGATCTAAAGGTGCGACAACATCACCCCGACAGTAACATTCCCTGTTCTGACTCAGAACTTGACCTTCGCTTGAGAGAGGCTGCCAAGAATATTTTCTTGACATTTAACGGTGTTGGCTATGCTCGTCTGGATTTTAGAGTTAATGAACAAAAAGAAATTTTCTTTCTTGAAATTAACTTTAATCCTTCAATTTTTTTTGAAGAAGGTGAAGAAGCATCGGCTGACTACATTTTAAAGTTTTCCGATAATGGACAAACAAAATTTCTCAAATATATTATTGCGGAAGGAATTGACAGATACAAGCGCCGTGATAAGAAATTTAAGGTACGCGGGAGTTCTATTTCTGGCTATGGTATTTATGCAGTGACTGATTTAAAGGCTGGGGAAATTATCTTCCAGGGAGAAGAGTATCCAAAAAGGATTGTTACCCGTGATTATGTCCAATCCCACTGGAGTACATCAGAGCAAGAAGAGTTTCGGCAGTATGCTGTTCCTTTGAGTGAAGAAGTCTTTATATTTTGGGACGAAAACCCAGCCAACTGGACACCGCAAAACCACTCTTGCGAACCCAATATAGGCTACCGAGGACTCAATATATACGCGCTCAGGGATATTGCAGCAGGAGAAGAGTTAAGCGTAGACTACGCAACAATCGAGAATGAAGATTTTCCAGAATTTCAGTGTCAGTGCGGGTCGCCTAAGTGTCGGGGAATTATTCGCGGCACACCTGGAAATTCTGTAACTCAGCGCCAAAAGAAGTTAAAGAATTCACAACTAAAAATAGAGGTGGCTCATTCTCTATATCTGACCTGAATGACTTTACGAGAATAGGGGATAGTTGTCAATAGAGAATTCACGTACACAGCCTATCCCCTTTTCCACAAGAAGTTAAGGAATGAAAAATAAATAGGGTGACGAATAGAGCAATAGTTTAGCTGGGATCAAAGCTTCTGGGGTTTAATTGTGCAAGTTATTGATTTTTCATTCCTAAGTAATTTCCAGGTTTTCCAGAGAAACAAAAGAGAAGATAGTTATTCCTATACACTGAGAAGTTTTACCCGATTATCTCAAATTCACTGAATTTGTTTATTTTTCGTGAAATAATTAATAAATATTATAATGCCTCTTATAGATGGCTAGCCCTCTTCCCTACGCTTCTGTAGCGATTTGCTCTCAAAATATTGCAGACGGCAAACGTAAAATGAAGAATTTTTTAGATGAGCATTTTCTCAATAGGGAAGAATATAGGTTTATATGTGAGGACTAAATTATTGGCTCTACAACTAGGAGCTAGGAATCTATTTACTTGCCGGTGTCGAGAAGCAAGGAAATCTGACAAATGAGACAGCCAGCGATGATGGCAGGTACATTACACTCTGTCAATGGTGTTTCTGATAAAGACCATAGCTACGCTCGCCAGAGCAAGAGCCAACAGGATTTTCAACCGCTTAGCGCCCACATTGAAACCCCAAAGCGTGCTGCGTATTGTGGCGCGGCTAGCAGTGTAATGGTTCTGAATGCGCTCCACCGCCTGTACGGCCGAAGCGTGCAGCTTGAAAGTCATCGGGCGTTGCTGATTTACGGTATGAAACGTTAAATATGCCCCTCATAGAAACCTGTATCCACAAAGCTTTTGGATTTTAAAGTTATTTTTTTCATACCCTGATTAAGCAACGCCCTTCCTTCTTTCTTCTTTCCCCTTCCTTGGGAGCAGGTTATTTTAGCCGATCGCACCCCGCACTGCCGAACCGATCGCCCGTTTTTGCTCGTCGTCGTAGCCCCACCGCCGGAAAAATTTTTCATACTCGCCGTTGGCACTGTGCAAACTTTCTAGCATTTGCGACGCTATAGTTTGACAGGCTGCCATTTGCAGCATTTGAATTAAATTGCGCGATCGCTCCTGCACTCTAGCAGAATCGGCCGCCATTTCCTCCTTTTGCTGGCGCGAATGATGTACAACCATTGCCGCCGACATCGCCAAATTTTTCACCAGCAGTTCTGCTACGATCTCAGGAGCCGATCGCAGCGCCTCGACTACTCCGGGTGACGGGTTATCTGCCTCCGGTCGATCGTCCGTTAGATAGGTGACAAAAAACCCCCTAGCACCGTTCTGTGTTTTCACCAGAGAAGCCACAGCTTGCTGGATGTCGGCTTGTAAAAGTCGTGAAGCGTAGCTATCCCGTAGGGAATCGGCCTCCATGAACGACAGTAAAGATTGAGTCAGCTCGATCGCCCCCTCAAAAGTTATGCTTTCCGATGCTAATAAAGAAGATGGAATACTCATAACGAACTCAATAATTTTAAAGATTCTGCTAACAATTGTAAACACTTCCCGCTGCCCGATCGCAAATAAATATGGCTATTATCTCCTCCAAACAACAGCCCCCCGACCCAAATCTACCCGAAGACATAGCCCCAGCCCGTCGCAAAAAAGCCGCCAAACCCCAGGCGGAATCTTTGCTAGAATCGCAAGAACTACCCGACGAAATCAACAGCAAACAAGACGACAAAATCCGACCTCAGCGGCTAGCTGAATACATCGGGCAAAAAGACTTAAGAGAAGTTTTGGCGATCGCAATTGCAGCAGCCAAATCTCGCGGCGAACCTATGGATCACCTGTTACTCTACGGGCCTCCAGGGTTGGGAAAAACCACAATGTCGCTAATTTTAGCAGCAGAAATGGAAGTGGAATGCAAAATCACCACCGCCCCAGCGCTAGAAAAACCGCGAGATATTGTCGGATTGCTGATCAACCTCAAAGCAGGCGACGTGCTGTTTATCGACGAAATTCACCGCTTATCTAAAGTTACAGAAGAAATCCTCTATCCGGCGATGGAAGACTGTCGGTTAGATATTACGATCGGGCAAGGAAAAACCGCAAAAATCCGCAGCATTCCCCTCAAACCATTTACCTTAGTAGGAGCAACCACAAAAGTCGGCTCGCTGACATCTCCATTGCGCGATCGCTTCGGCTTGATCCAAAGATTACGCTACTACGAAATAGACGAACTTAGTCTAATTGTCCAAAGAACCGCCCAAGTTCTCGACACTCAAATCACCCCAGAAGGAGCCACAGAAATTGCCCGCCGAGCGCGCGGAACCCCCCGGATCGCTAACCGCTTGCTGCGGCGAGTTAGAGACTACAGCGAAGTCAAAAATTTAAAGCCAATTGATGCCGAAGTTGCCTCACTCGCCCTCGAATTATTCAACGTCGATCCGCTAGGTTTGGATTGGACAGATCGGCGCATTTTGACAGCAATGATTGAGAACTTTAACGGCGGCCCAGTGGGCTTAGAAACCCTCGCAGCTTCTACAGGAGAAGATACTCAAACCATTGAGGATGTATACGAACCGTACTTAATGCAAATCGGATTTTTGCAGCGGACAAATCGGGGCAGAATGGTAACGGTTGCTGCTAGAAAACACTTGGGTTTTATCGAATAGAAGGAGTAGAAAATGGTACAAACACAAACAAAAAAACTAACTTTGTCCGAGTTTCTAAAACTGCCAGAAACCGAACCAGCTAGCGAATATATCAACGGTCAAATCATCCAAAAACCTATGCCACAAGGAAAACACAGCCGGCTTCAAGGTGAATTAGTCGCAGCCATTAATGTCGCCGTTAAAAATCAGAAAATTGCCTTAGCTTTTCCTGAATTGCGGTGTACTTTTGGCGGCAGATCAATTGTGCCAGATGTCACAGTATTTACTTGGAACAGAATACCAGTTGATGAAAATGGGGATGTTGCTAATGTATTTGAAACTTACCCAGATTGGACAATTGAAATTATGTCTCCCGGCCAGAGTCAAACAAAAGTGACGGGGAATATTTTACACTGTCTGAAAAACGGCACTAAAATGGGTTGGCTGATCGATCCGATGGTGCGATCGATCTTAATTTATCCCCCTGGAAAGCAACCGGAACTTTTAGCAAAACCCGAAGAATTGTTGCCCGTTCCAGATTGGGCAGCAGAATTGCGGCTGACGGTAGGAGATTTATTTGGGTGGTTGAAACTATAGCAGAAGTCAATCGATTTTAGATTTTAGATTTTAGATTTTAGATTTTAGAATTGACCCCACGGATGAATCCGGGGGCGAACACAAGATGATTCGGAGCTTTTTTTCTCCCTCCACGGATGAATCCGGGTGCCCGGATCTAATTACTTTCGGTCAGTTGACAGTTGACAGTTATTATTTGTTATTGGGGAGCAATTATTTTCCCGGCTGTGCCTCCAATTACCAATTACTAATTTCAATTACAATTACACATTACAAATTACTAATTTCAATTACGCATTACCAATTACCAATTACCAATTCCCCATGTTAATATCCCTCAAAATAGAAAACTTTGCCTTAATTGACTGCCTGGATCTAGAATTTGGCCCGAGTTTGAACGTATTTACAGGGGAAACCGGCGCTGGTAAATCGATTATCCTAGATGCGATCGATGCTGTGTTGGGCGGGAAAGTCGATCGCCGATCGATTCGCACCGGAGCAACGCGGGCAATATTGGAAGCTACCTTTGAGTTGGACAAAGCCGCAGCTTTGTGGCTGGGCGAGCAAGAAATCGAACCCATAGACGGAAATTTAGCCGTTTGCAGCCGGGAAATTAACGCATCTAGCGGTGCTCTGCGTACCAGATCGCGCTTGAACGGAATTCTCGTCAACCGCCAGTTAATCGACCAACTGCGCGATCGGCTGGTCGAAATTACCGCCCAAGGCCAAACCGTCCACCTCGGACAAGAAACCCTCCAGCGAGAATGGCTCGATTTATACGGCGGCAAAAAGCTCACTGAAGCGCGATCGAGCGTCGCCTCCGCGTGGCTGGCAGCCAACAGCGCCAAAACCGCCCTCAAACGCAGGCGTCAGTCGGAACAGCAGCGACTGCAAAGACTTGATTTGTTAGAATACCAAGTCCGAGAACTCGGCGAAGCCCATATCGAAGACGCCGACGAACTCGAACACCTAGAACACGAATCAATCCGGCTGGGCCACGTCGTCGAATTGCAGCAGCAGAGTTACCAAGTCCACCAAGCCCTGTACCAAAACGAGGGCGACAGCGCATCAGCCGCCGACTTGTTGAGCAAAGCCGAAGGAATTTTAAGCGACATGGCGGTTTACGATGTGCAGTTGCAACCAATCCTAGAAATGGTCAGCGATGCTTTAGCTCAAGCCACAGAAGCCAGCCGACAAATTAGCAGCTACGGCGAACAATTAGAAGCAGATCCCGAAAGACTCGAAGAAGTAGAAGATCGGATTCGCGAGCTCAAACAAATTTGTCGCAAATACGGGCCGCTCAAAGAAGCGATCGCCTACTACCAAAGCATCCAAAACGAACTAAACGAACTTTTAGAAGGAGGCGAGTCAATGGAGGCCTTAGAACTCGCATATGAGGCCGCCCTACAGCAATTAAAAGACGCTTGCAGCCACCTCACCACCCTGCGGCGCGAAGCAGCCCTGAAACTAGAAACGCACCTCGTAGGAGAACTTAAGCCGTTAGCAATGGAAAAAGTGCAATTTCAAGTCGAAATCTCGCCTTGTACCCCAACCGCTACGGGTGCAGACCAAATCGCCTTTTGTTTCAGCCCGAATCCGGGCGAACCTTTGCAACCTCTGGGCGCGATCGCCTCCGGGGGAGAAATGAGCCGCTTTCTCCTCGCCATCAAAGCCTGTTTTTCCCAAATAGAAAGTGCCGGTACGCTGATTTTTGACGAAATCGACGCTGGAGTCTCCGGGAGAGTCGCCGGGGCGATCGCCAAAAAACTCTACCAACTGTCCGACAAACACCAAGTTCTCTGCGTCACCCACCAGCCGCTGATCGCTGCGATGGCTGATTTTCATTTTCGCGTCAACAAACAGACGATCGAAGCAGAACCAAGTATCGAGGAACCCGCAGCCAACTCCGAACCAGTCGAACGTACAGTAGTCAGAGTTGCCGCCCTCAACAGCGAGCAGCGGCGGGAAGAACTCGCCCAACTCGCCAGCGGCCGCTCAGCAACAGAAGCCATCGCCTTCGCCGAATCCCTGCTTGTCGAAGCCGCCGGATTGCGCCAAACTCAGTCGGCCCAACCCCGATCGGCTTAAGAGTCCGATCGGGGGGTTAAAAGGCGGAGTTTTTTCAGACTCGGAGGTTACACTAAAAATATCAACTGCAAATTTTACAAAAAAAGCTGAAAACCCCGTGAATTTAGTGGGATGAAAGCTAAGAGCAGCCAAATAGAGAGAAATTCTAGTTAGAAACCACAATTGTGTAGAGAAGGGCACACATCACTAGCAACTGGTAGTGTCACAATTGCGGCTAGTCCTACAAGGCTACCCCTTTTTCAGCAGTCCTCCCGCCAGTACGCATTCATGTTACTGGGGGCGATCGGCTCAAAGCTCGGCAGAACATAGTTAAACCAGGCACGCACAATGTCAAAATCAGTTAATAAACCTTTTAAACAAGATTCGCATTCTGTAAAAAGATTGCAGCACTCCCACCGCCTCGTTACTCGCCCACCCTCCCTTGGGCAGCAAGGCCAACTGAATTGCCATTGCCTTGTGGCCGGAGTTCTGTAAACTGGGAAATACTTTCACACATACTTGAGTCTTGTGCGACAGGTGACTCACTAATCAACTTCCCCGCTCTCTTGGCTTAGAGACTAACCCTTACACTTAAGCTTCTGTAAAGGTCTATGAAATCTGCATCTTCCACCAATTACTCTTCTCTGGACAACGTGATTGATGTCGCTGTTGTCGGCGGTGAAAATCATCATCAGGAACATTATTCTCCCCCGGAAATTAGGAGCAGTGCAATTATCCCGCGCCAAGGAAACCTCTCCGGCATTCTCGACCTTCTAAATAAGCAAAGTTTCACAGTAGTAGTTAAAGAAGTAGAAGACAAACTTAAGGTTGTCAATCAAACCCTGGGAATGCTCGACAATATCCTGGAGAGCGAGGGATTTGATGCCATCCTCAACGAGATGTTGCAGTCGATTACCCTCAAAACAGGGGAATTGCTGAATGCCGATCGCAGCACGATATTTTTATTAGACGACGAAAAAAATGAACTCTGGGCGATCGTCGCTAAAGACGAAAATGGCAAAAACCTAGAAATCAGAGTTCCCGCCCATGTGGGCATTGCAGGAGAAGTAGCCACGTTCCAAAAAGTGGTTAATATCCCTTACGATTTTTACGACGACGAACGATCGGCTAACGCCAAAAAAACTGATGAAAAAACGGGCTACCGCACTTATACAATGCTGGCAATGCCCCTGATTAATGAAGATACAAAAGAGTTAGTAGCAGTTGTTCAACTGATTAATAAACTAAGACCAAACCACGAAAAATACCCAACTTTAGACGAACAAATAGACAGGCACGGATTTACTCAAGAAGACGAACAAGTTTTTAAAGAATTTGCTCCCTCAATTCGTCTAATTCTAGAATCTTCCAAATCTTTCTACGCAGCAACTCAGAGACAACGAGCAGCAACGGCGCTGATGAATGCCGTCAACGCTCTTTCTCAGAGCAGTTTAGACTTAGAAGATACCCTAAAAAGGGTGATGGATCAGGCCCAAGAACTCATGAACGCCGATCGCAGCACCCTGTGGCTGATCGACGAAGAAAAAGACGAACTGTGGACGAAAATCCCGATGGGCGGCAACCTTAAAGAAATTCGCATACCCAGAACCGCCGGTTTTGCAGGCATCGTCGCCCAATCTAGCGAACCGCTGCTGATTCCCTTTGACGTGTACGACGACCCCCGCGCCGCCACTTCCAAAGAAGTCGATCAAAAGTCGGGCTACCGCACTTGCAGTATGCTTTGTATGCCAGTATTTAACTCGGACAAAAAATTGATTGGCGTCACCCAATTAGTTAATAAAAAAAGACAAGGAGAATTCCCCCCCTACAACCCCCAAGATTGGCCTCACGCCCCGGAACAGTGGAAAGCGAGTTTCAATCGCAACGACATGGAATTTATGAAGGCGTTTAACATCCAAGCAGGAGTCGCACTGCAAAACGCCAAACTGTTTGCCGAAGTCAAACAGCAAGAACAAAGACAAAAAGATATGCTGCAC
This sequence comes from Microcoleus sp. M2_D5, assembly GCF_036701935.1. Classification (NCBI taxonomy): domain Bacteria; kingdom Bacillati; phylum Cyanobacteriota; class Cyanophyceae; order Oscillatoriales; family Microcoleaceae; genus Microcoleus; species Microcoleus sp. M2_D5. The sequence goes on from NZ_JAUBRP010000001.1 coordinate 177,360, forward strand.
GCCTTGACTAACGGCGTGATTTCTACAGATAAAAAAGGCAATATAGTAGCGACAAATCCCAGTGCCAAAAACTTACTGGGTGTTAGCGATGCAGAATTAGCCGAAGGTCAATCTTTACGCGAGTTAATTAAGTTAGAAAAAGGCGATTTTGCCAAATGGTTTGATGCGTCTTTGTCTCCCGAAGACGATAAGGACCGCCAACAGTATTACCCAGATCAAGTTTTGCTGACCTTGGAAGGAGAGGGGCAGAGTATCAATCTCTCGATTAATTCGATGACTGACGCTACCGACCCCAACAAGGTCAACGGCGCGTTAGTCGTCATGGAAGATATTAGCAGCGCCAAGCAAATCAAAAGCTTGATGTACCGTTACATGACTCCAGAAGTAGCCGAAGCTTTGTTAGCTTCAGGGGATACTGGATTGGGCGGTAAGCGCAAAAACGTTTCGGTGCTGTTCTCAGACATTCGCAGCTATACCACACTTACGGAAAAATTGCAAGCCGAAGAAGTGGTAGTGATGCTGAATAAATATTTTGAAGTGATGGTAGATGTCGTATTCGAGTACGGTGGGACTCTCGACAAATACATCGGGGACGCTTTGATGGCAGTTTTTGGCTCTCCAGCGCCCCTAGAGGATCATGCTTGGTGCGCTATGCAAACGGCAGTGAAAATGCGGGAAAAACTGGCCGAGTTCAATCAAGAGCGTATGGCACATGGGGAATTGCCGATCGGCATTGGTATGGGCGTACATTCCGATGAAGTTGTCAGCGGCAACATCGGTAGTAGCAAACGCATGGAATTGACTTCGATCGGAGACGGCGTTAACCTCGCCTCTCGCTTAGAAGGCGCTAGCAAGCAGTACGGCACCGACTTGATCGTCAGCGACAATACTTACAGAGATTATGCCGATCGGCTGTACGTGCGAGAACTAGACTTTATTACTGTCAAAGGCAAAAGCGAACCGGTAATCGTTTACGAACTCGTCGGCATCCGCGAGGGATACTCGCCAGTGGGCAAGTCACTAACCGAAACACAGCAACAAATTATAGAACATTACACAAAGGGGCGCGAACATTACAAAACTCCAGTTACCCAAAGACTCTCAGAAACAGAGGTGAAAAACATCTTAAAGGATGTCGCCGAAATGCCGGAGGCAGAGATTAAGAAGCTGTCCTACAATTTAGAGCAACAGTTGGAACACGAACTCAAGAACCTATTATATCAACTGAAAAAGCTGTCAGAGTACGACCCGAAAAACCTGTCGGAAGCAGACAAACTCATCGTACTGTTGCAGCCAGAAATCCAACTGCTGAAATTGGAAGGAATCAAAAACCTCTCGGAAGACGAAGCCAAAATGCTGCTGCAAGCAAAAATCAAGCCGCTATCAGCAGACGAGATTAAATACTTGCAAGAAGGCGAAGTCAAAAAGCTGTTGGAAGCAGACATCTTAGAACCATCAAATCCCCAAATCAAGCGGCTGAAACCAGCAGAGATCAGGCAGCTATTGCAGGCGAAAATTAAAAGTCGGGCCTCGGAGACAGTTGCAGAAATGTTAGATGAGGAATTTGAAAACCTGGGGCTCGATCGGGTGAAAAAACTGCTGAGCGAGTTTAAGAAAGCCTTAGAACCGAAAGCCAAGCAAGCCTTTAAAGACGCTGAAGGCGAATTTGACGCCGTTCTGAAAGTTGACCCGAAAAACAAGGCAGCTAAATTGCACGTCGATCGCTGTATGTTATTTCAACATGGATTTTCAGACGTACTCAACTGGGATGGTGTGTGGAATCTCACAGAAAAATAGCAGTAGCCCACAGCAAATGCTGGCGGTGGCGTCAGGGTTCGGGGCGGGGGCGATCGCGATCGGGGGTGCGCCTCCCATCCCACCACCAATTAACCTGAATATCCTATTGAGGTAATTGTAAATAAGCTCCAACAGGTATTATGGTTATATAGCCGGATTTGAATTTGCAAGCGAGATGCGCGGGTTTCGCCCTAGGTGTTTCGTTCGCACTACCTACGGCAACAAACTTAGCACTTCTATTATTTGAAGCGCTTAAAAATAGTTATGACTGGCTGCAGCGTTACCCGGTTTCTGAGAAAAATCTTGGAGAAAGGCGACGAAACATCAGATCGAAAACCGGGTTGATCGCCCCGCCTACGTAAGTCTTAATAGCGTTAGCTGCTCCTAAAAAGAGCTCCCTTGGCAGATAGTCAATGTTCTAGTCTTATATATAGAAAACCACTAGCGTCAGTTATGAATAATTGGAATTCGCAATCGGGAGATGTTGAGTGGGTAGATCAGGTTTACCAACTATTGCTGGAGATTGCTCGCAGCTCCCTGTCAGATATCCCCAGAATCCCGGAAAACATCACTGTTAAGGCTATCCCTCTGATCCAGAAGGTACAAACCATTCAGCAAAGACCTGACGGGCAAGTGTTCAAATCCGGTTCCTTTTCAGTAAACGATCGCGAATGGGTCGATCGAGTCTGCCAACTATTGGTAGAACTAACCAGCGCATCTTTGTCCGAACAGCCCAAAATGCCGGAAAACCTGGCAGGCAGATCTTTAGCCCTCGCTGATCGAGCACAAAAAATTAAAGAAGATATCGAAGAAAATGCAGCCCAAACCCCAGCAGATGAAGAGGAGAATTCCTTACAGTCTCCAGACGCGCTGCTTTCCCTCTTGCACCACAGTTTGAAAACTCAGCGCGCCAAAAGCTACAACCCCGATGCCCCCGAATGGCAGCAAGTCTTGAGCCTGCTCGACGTAGTGCAGTCACTTTACAAGCAAATCCAAAATTAAATTCAAGCTTAACTCAGGCGCTTCTTGATTGTGCGAGAAAGCTGGCTTTTAAAGGCGGTTGCTATTTGACATAAAATTTTTTTGCCCTAGCCCAAACATTTCCGATTATTGCACTTTTGTCAACTACACTAGGTTTAATCGGTTCTAGGGCAAGAGAACATGAGCGGACAAAACATCGGCGATTTGTCACAAGAAATATTAGCCGATCGCTATCAGTGCGATCGGCGGCTCGGCGAGCAAGCAGGAAGGCAAACCTTACTCGCCCGCGACTTAAAAACCCAACAGCAAGTAGTAGTCAAACTCCTGTCATTCAGCAGCGACTTTAACTGGGAAGACTTAAAACTGTTCCAGCGAGAAGTCGAAACCTTAAAATCCCTATCCCATGTCGCAATTCCCCGATATTTAGACTCCTTTGAAATCGACACGCCCAACCGCAAAGGATTCGCCCTGGTTCAGACTTACATCGCAGCAAAATCCCTACAAGAATATCTTTCAGACGGGCGCACCTTCAGCGAAAGCGAAGTCAAACAATTAGCAGCAGCATTATTAGACATCCTCGCATACCTGCACCAGCGACAGCCCCCGGTGATTCACCGCGACATTAAACCCAGCAATATTTTACTCAAGAATCGATCGGGCAACAGCGTCGGCGAAGTCTACCTTGTCGATTTCGGTGCAGTTCAAACCCTAGCAACCCAACAGGGAAAAACAGTCACCGTCGTCGGCACGTATGGCTATATGCCGCCCGAACAATTTGGCGGGAGGGCGGTTCCCGCTTCCGACTTGTACGGTTTGGGAGCAACATTAATCGCCTTAATTACCAAGCAGCATCCAGCCGACTTGCCCCAGCAAGATTTGCAGATTGAATTCGAGCAATTCACCAAATTAAGTCCCGGTTTTACCAATTGGCTGAAGTGGATGACGCATCCCAGTTTAGAGCGCCGTCCCGCCTCAGTTCAAATAGCAAAAGAAGTTCTAGAAAAACCGCAGCAAATAAATAAATATTCCCAGACATTGAGACAGGGAAAAACCGTGAATACCTCTAGCTTGTTCTTGAATGCGATCGGGCGAAGCACTTGGATGGGAACTCTAGGTGTAGGAGCTTGTGCAGCAATTTACAGCACCTTTATTTTTCCGGTACTGGCGACAATTGGCGGAGGATTGATCGGTATTTTTCTCGGCTTGCTGCTGGGGTTGGTGAACGGAATAATCGCAGGAATTGTGACCCGCTTGTGGTTTTTTCCCCTAACTAATCCCAAACTTCACCGACAGGTTTTAACTGTAATTAGTATCGTCCTCTGTACCTCGACAAGTATCGTCTTCTTTCGGCGGGTGCTTTTGGGTGGGGTAGAGGCAGAAGATTCCAGTAGTTATCTTATCTTGGTGCTTGCACCGTCGCTAATTGCAGGACTGTCAATGGGGACAACTAGCAAGTCTATTGCCCGGTGGTATCAAAAAGAAAGTGGACTGTAATCAAAAATTTAGATAGGATTTACGCACCGACCAAAGAAACTGGGTTTTTGGCGAATCCAGGGTTTGCAACGCGTCTTTTCGTAAAAACCCGGTTTCTCGGCCCCGATGGATAGGATTTACGCACCGACCAAAGAAACCGGGTTTTTGGCGAGTCTAGGGTTTGCAACGCGTCTTTTCGTAAAAAACCCGGTTTCTCGGCCCCGATGGATAGGATTTACGCACCGACCAAAGAAACCGGGTTTTTGGCGAGTCTAGGGTTTGCAACGCGTCTTTTCGTAAAAAACCCGGTTTCTCGGCCCCGATGAAACCTCAAGTTAAAATTAAGGTAAAAAATATGACCAGCAAAATATTAGCAGAACGCTACGAAGTGCAGCAGCAATTGGGAAAACAAACTGGTCGTCAAACGCTGTTGGCTCGTGACTTGCAAAGTCAAGAATTAGTTGTCATCAAACAGCTATTCCTCGGCAGCGATTTTGAATGGCAAGACCTCAAGCTATTTGAACGGGAAGCAGAAACTTTAAAAGCACTTTCTCACGCATCAATTCCTCGCTACCTCGACTACCTGGAAATTGACGAACCAGGCACTAAAGGATTTGCCCTGGTACAGACTTATGTAGAGGGAAAAACTTTGGAAGAGCATTTGAGAGCAGGACGTAATCTTAGCGAAAATGAGGTTAAAGAATTAGCAAAATCGCTGTTAGAAATTCTTAGTTATTTGCACGAGCAAAATCCGCCTGTCATTCACCGCGACATTAAGCCCAGCAATATCTTACTGCACAGCAGATCGGGTCACTCGCTCGGACAAGTTTATTTAGTTGATTTCGGTTCGGTGCAGAACCAAGCGGCCAAATTTGGCGGTACAATTACAGTAGTGGGAACATACGGATATATGGCACCAGAACAATTTGGCGGACGATCGGTTCCAGCTTCTGACCTCTACGGTTTAGGTGCAACTTTGATTTATTTGGTAACAGGTTTGCATCCCACCGAACTGTCACAGCAGGATTTGAAAATTCTATTTTGCGATCGCATCACGCATCTCAATCCTAATTTAGTTGATTGGCTGGAGTGGATGACGGAACCGAGTTTATCCAAACGGTTATCTTCGGCTGAGGAAGCATTGCGATGTCTCAAAAATCCCAGTTATATCGACAAAAATTCTATAGCCTTGCAGCCGCTAGGCAGCGATATTGAATTGACAAAAAATTCGGAGTTTATCGAAATTATATTTCCGCCGCCAGGAGTTGGTTTTGGTTTAATAGCTCTGTTTTCTACTGCGGTTCATGCAACTGCCATATTATGGGGTAATTTTGATTATAATAACCCACTCACTAATTCAGACATAAGTATGCTAATTCTTGTGATGACAGCAGGAAGTTTATCAGTTGCAGTAGCAGTAATGTTTCTGTTTGCACTATTTCGGAAATTGCGTCTCAGAATAGATCGCCAGCAAATCTCCTGTACCAGCTATCTACTGGGGTTGAGATGGAATCATTTCGAGCCAGCCGCTAGACAGGAGATTTCTTATTTAAAAATTGAAAAAATTGGAGCCAACCTTTCTGAGGTGATTGTTAAAGCCGGCAACCAAAAATATAGACGGGGAGTGCAGCAGAAATTAAGCGAAGCAGAAATCGAGTGGTTAGCGAGAGAACTTAGCCAGTGCTTGGGATTGAAAATTAAAATAACCTAGACATACTGTGGACTGACTATATGGTATCTCTGAAAATATATCCCTCGCCCCAACAAAGCATCCCCCTCTCAAACTGTGGGATGGGCGTCCCGCCCGTCCCCTCTCTCTCGTGTGGGATGGGCGTCTCGCCCGTCCAGTCTCATCTCCCAGCCTGCGACGCACTCCCCCGCTTTCTCTCAATCTCATGCAACCGTCGGCCCCGATCGCCCGTAAAATGCTATCAAAGGGATTTGGCAAGTAGCACTCATCCCAATCATCTGTTAACTTGGAGATATTGTTGTGGACTTATCGCTAATTCCGGCACAGCCGAAACCAGGACTGCTCAACGTCCTCATCGAAATTACCGCCGGTAGCAAAAACAAGTACGAATTTGATAAAGACTTGCAAGCTTTTGCTCTCGATCGGGTGCTTTCTTCCTCAGTCCAATATCCGTGCGACTACGGCTTCATACCGAATACCTTAGCCGATGATGGCGACCCCCTCGACGGCATGGTCATGATGGATGAGCCCACATTTCCAGGGTGCATAATCGCAGCCCGTCCAATCGGAATGCTGGAAATGATCGACGGAGGCGACAGGGACGAAAAACTGCTGTGCGTTCCCGACAAAGACCCCCGCTACGCTCACTATAAGTCCCTCAAAGACGTAGCCCCCCACCGCTTGGACGAAATAGCCGAATTTTTTAGAACCTACAAAAATTTGGAGAAAAAAGTCACGGAAATTCTGGGTTGGCAAGATGTCGATCGAGTAATGCCCTTAGTCGAAAAGTGCATCGCAGCCGATCGCAAATAAGCCCCTAGCCCGCACTCCTCGACTGCAACCCGACTAAAAACTCAGGAAGCCGAACTTAAGGCAATCGCTGCACGTCTAGGGATGCAGTCGAGGAACAGGTGGGTAGAATGTCAAATCAGTCGTGAATGCCGACTCACAGGAACAGCATTCCTCAAAACCGCGTCCGCCCCCTATCTTGAAAAAAATACTACTCATAGAGTAAGATGAAGCGCAAATTATACCCGTGGGGAATGCGTTCTACATTTGAGGAAATTTTACCTGAACACTTAGAGCGATCGGCGCTATCTTAATCTCAGAACACAGAACACGGCGGGCAGCCTGCATGATGCAAAAAATCATCTCTCAAGCGTGACATCTCCTACACGAACCGGTAAGGTTGAGAATTCTAACAGCCCAAGTATTAGGCACTCGAATAGTTTCCCGATCGAGGGCTTTATTATAGTACAGATTGCTAAAAACTAAAAAGTAAAAACTAAGATTTCAACTCCCAAGTTCCTGCCGCCAAAACTAAAAAAAATGCCAGATTCAGCACCCTCTCTACCCAATAATCCACAGCCTTCCGATGGCAAAGCCACTATGGAAAATAGTCCTTTGACCGAGTTTGTCGTTCAGTTTTGGGGCGTGCGGGGCAGCATCGCCACGCCCGGCACCAAAACAATTCGCTACGGAGGCAACACCTCTTGCGTAGAAATGCGCTTGGGCAAAAAACGCCTGATTTTTGACGGCGGTACCGGTCTGCGAGTTCTGGGTCTAAACTTGCTGCGGCAAATGCCAGTGGAAGCCCATATGTTTTTCAGCCACACTCACTGGGATCACATTCAAGGGTTTCCGTTCTTTACTCCCGCCTTTATCCCGGGGAACTGCTTTCACATTTACGGTGCGATCGCCCCCAACGGCACTACAATCAAACACCGTCTTGCCGACCAAATGGTGCACCCGAATTTTCCCGTCCCCATCCAAGTCATGCAGTCCGACCTCAAATTCAACGATTTGACTCCTGGGGATATTCTCGAACTCGACGATGTGAAAATAGAAACGGCACTGCTGAACCATCCCAACACCGCGATCGGATATCGAGTCACTTGGGAGGGACACACAGCCGTCTACTGCACCGATACAGAGCACTTTCCCGATCGGCTGGACGACAACGTGTTACACCTAGCTCGCAACGCCGACGTGCTGATTTACGACGCCAACTACACCAACGAAGAGTATTACGACTTCAAAACCCCGAAAGTCGGCTGGGGACACTCGACTTGGCAAGCAGGAGTAGAAATAGCCAAAGCTGCTGGAGTCAAAAAAATCGTGATGTTTCACCACGATCCGGGTCACGACGACAATTTTCTCGATCGCGTCGAAGCAGACGTGCAGGCCGCGTTCGCCAATGGCTGCTTGGCCCGCGAAGGCATGAGCATACCAGTGATTTAACCAAAAATAAATTCAGAATTATGAAACAGGAAAAACCCCGCAAACGTCGCCCAGGAGGCTTGCGGGGCCTTTACTCAACGTTGCTAGTGTTGATAATTATCTGCTGTACCTGCGGCGGATGGGTTGCAGCTCAGACTGCCTATTCTGGGACTCCGGCGCGACTTGCTCAGGTTTCTTCGATCGAGGATACTGGTACGGTCGATCGAATTCCCGATCGCTACCAACTCGGACAGCAACTGTACCTAGAAAACTGCGCCACCTGTCACATCGCTTTACCGCCGCAAGTCTTACCAACAGAAACTTGGCGCAGATTGCTGCAAGATTCCCAACACTACGGACAAACCCTCAAACTGCTAGTAGACCCGCCCCGCCTGCTAGTCTGGAACTACCTGCAAACTTTTTCCCGTCCCCAAGCAAAAGACGAAGAACTCGCCTACCGAGTCGCCAGTTCTCGCTATTTCAAAGCACTGCACCCCAAAGTCAAAATGTCACAACCTGCAAATATCAGCAGTTGCGTTACTTGTCACCCCGGTGCATCTCAATACAATTTCCGCAAGCTTACCGCCGAGTGGCAAAACTCTCCGTAGCTAACACAGGACTTATCCACAAACTATTGAGTAGGGAGGTTATGCGAGCTGATTAAGTTGTGGGTGTATCGCGTTGAGGCGGATGAAGAGATTTTAGGCCAACGGAAAGTCATTGTAATTATGTCATTCTGAGCGGAGTTTACTGGTAGAGCGTAGTGTCAATCGATTGCGCGATTTTAGATTTTAGATTTTAGATTGACTTGCGCGAGATAAATGCTCTTTCTTGAGGATTTTAGATTTTCGATTTGGGATTGATTCCACGGATAAATCACGTGGCGGGTACCACCTTTGAAATTCGCTTGTCAATCTCGACTCAAAAAAATTAAGATTTTCCCATATCTATGCTGTCACCCACCATTTTATCATATTCATAATCTCAACTATCCCTAAATTTAGGACACACTTCAAACGCCAACTGTGAACGATAAAAACAGACATCAAACTCCATAAAAAAGTTTAACTGGCCTAAAATAATAGGCGGATCGTTAGATTTAGCCCAAGCAAAAGCCAAACGAACAGGTGGAAAATCGCTAATTTGTCCCACAACAGCTAAACATCTTGCTTCCACTGGCGCAAGATTACCTGCTAACGGAATTGAAAGCGTTTGCTCCTCCCAAACTGCCCCCAACGCTAAACCAACATGGTACGGTAAAACATTAAGACTCGATCCCGTATCCAACAAACCCCAAGCCTCCAAAATACAATCCCGATAGCTTAAAGTTATAGGTATACAGGGAAAAACATTAGTTTCTCCTGCTTGATTTCTTCGTTCTATAAAAGGAAACCGTTTAGCATTTCGCATTGTCTTTTGTTTCTTCTTGTTCTAATAAACTCATTAATTTCTGAGCAGCATCACCATAGTCATAAGGCGACCAAAAACGATAAGCCGCGCCATTATCCAATGGTTTTAACATTTCTTCTTTCGCCAATTCAGCCATTAAAAACTGCATCATTTGAAATTTTTCAGCAGGGGATAACTGCCGAAGTTGGTCTAATAATTCTATATTTGACATAAAACCCCATTGAATTCATTTTGCCATCTTACCACGACCTTCAAATTTCAACCACTCCAAAACATCTTGGTTCTAAGGATCGCGAATTAAATAACTTACAATAATTGTTATTGTGGGATGGGCGTCCCGCCCGTTCACTCATGACGGGCGGGACGCCCATCCCACAAACTTGTGGAAGTTATTGAATTCTCATTCCTAAGTCTTTATCTGCGTTCATCTAGGCTCATCTGCTCCCATCTGGCGTTAAATCTCAAACACAAACTAAACAGGCAAAAACAGTTCTGAAAAAATAAATTCAATCTCAGGAAAAGCTAGCATTCCGATCGCAGCATTATCTGCAACAACTATCTCAGATTGATAGCCTCCCGGTGCAGGATTCCGATAAATATATGCCTCGCGGCCCGCTACATCTAAAATCCAATATTCAGGGATATTTGCTCTAGCATAAATCGGGGCTTTTTCCCGGCGGTCAATTTGTAATGTCGCGTAAGAAACCTCAATTAACAGCAAGATTTCGCTAGGATTTGGGTGATGGTCGCGATAAGCACCCGGATCGATACGAACAACTGCTATATCTGGTTCCGGTTCCGAAGTTGCTAAAGTAATTGGCAACTGCACGCGAATTGCGGCTAAATCTCTTAGCAAATGTTGTAGATATCGCTCGGTGCGTTGAGTTGTAGCAGCATGGATGGGTGTTTGGGGACTCATTTCAACAATTCTCCCATCTAGCAATTCAATCTTATCGCCTTCAGTGAGAATGCCAGCTTCAATCATGCGGTGATATTCTTCGACTGTCCAGATTTTTTCTCTTGTTGCTGTCATAATCTTTGCCTGCAAAAGCTTACTTCATATTATAGCAATGGCGAATTCACTCAAAAAACACTGATTTGTCCGGGGTTGGTCGATATCCCTTTTGGAAGCGTTCCCAAGACTGTTTTAATTGAGCAGGAGCCGGATTATCGCGATCGTAAACCACCAGCACATTCGTCAAATTCCGTCCCGGCGGCAATAAAATCTGCCCTTGATGAGCCAAACCAACCGAAGCGCCCCCGTCCAAATTCATCGCTTCAAAACAGCCGTAGCTTGCGGGGCGGAACGCCATCGCCCGCATAACATTAGCTTCTGTTTCCAAAGACAAACTATCAAGAAAAGTAACCAAAAATAACTTATCTCTCGAAGCCGGAAAGCCGATCGCACTTCTCGAACCCACGCCCAAAACACCAGCATCTTTAAAACCTTCCGATAAAGGAGACAACCAAACTTTCCCCGCTTTAACCAATCTCGGCCCGCAAGTCAATCGATTGCGCGATTTTAGATTTTAGATTTTAGATTGACTTGCGCGAGATAAATGCTCTTTCTTGAGGATTTTCGATTTTCGATTAAAGAATTGATTCCACGGATAAATCACGTGGCGGGTACCACCTTTGAAATTCTTGGTCAGAGAAAACCAATGTTGACTCCAATCCGGCTTACCTTCAATTCTAGCCGTCACCATTTCCAGTTGATTTCCCGCTTTAATGCCCAAAGTCGTGCCGTAATTTTCCCATCGGCTGTATTTCAGAAACTTACCCGCCGCCACCATATTTCCCAGCACAGATTTCTGCTCATCTTTACCAAAAAAAGTCCCGTTAGCAACAACAGCAGCCCGGTAACGCGCCACCATATTTTCAAAAGGTTCGTCGCCCCGCGTTACTTTAGAAGTATTTGCAAAATCGGCATTATTAGCTAATCCAATTGTAAGATAAATTTCCGGGTCTGCGAGGTCAATAGTTGTGAGATAAAAACTTGCGCCAGCTACAGTTTTTCTGTTGATTTGTACAGGTTTTGCTTGCTTAGCAGAACGTCTGATAATTTGAGGTTGACACGGCTGCACAGCCGGAGAATTTTCTGGCGATTTTACAATAGGATTACTCGGCAGAGGTTGATTGGTTTTTGCCGATTTTACAATGGGATTGCTAGGGAGAGGTTGAGGAGTTTGATTTGATTGTATACTTGATAAAAAAGCGAGTGACTTTTGCCACAGTTGACCCATGAGAGTCAAGAAACTATCTCGGTTTTGGGCGATCGCAAAATAGTCAGCCGCCACCCGCGCCAAAGCTATGCCCGTTAAAAATAAAAAAGTGCGCCGCAGCATCGGGCGACAACCTTGAGACTGTTTGCGTTTAGACATAAAAAAATCTCAGCTAGGATAGCGAACAGTTTCCTATGGCTGTGACTGCAATGGACGCCCGAATTCTGAAACTACCAGTAGCAAGGTGCGTAAGCCCGCACCTCACTACTAATTCACAACTCAAAACTATTTGCCTAGCCGGTATTCCGCATCCCCGCAGCAATTCCATTAATCGTCAGCAGAGCTCCCCGCAACAATTCACCCTTGCTGTAACGCGAGTGAATCACCCCCGGAACCCCGCCACTACCATGCTGCCGCAAGCGTTTCAGCAGCGAAACCTGCAACAAACCCAAAGGCACAATCGTCGCATTTCGCAACTGCACCGATCGCTGCAGCGATGGATCTTCGTCCAACAAACGTTGGTGTCCGGTAATCGTTAAAACCAAATCGCGAATCAAGTGAAATTCGGCAGCAATTTGATCGAATAAAGCCTTAAAACGCTCCTTATCAGCAGGCAAAGCTAACTCCTGCACGTAGTGTTCTGCAATCTGCAAGTCCACCTTAGATAAAGTCATTTCCACCTTAGAAATTACCATTCTAAAAAACGGCCATTTCAAGTAGAAATACTGCAAAAGTTTCATGTGTTCTTCCGGTTCCTCCAGCAAAAACTCTTGCAAAGCTGTGCCCACACCGTACCAAGAAGGCAGCAAAAAGCGGCTTTGAGTCCAGCTAAACACCCACGGAATTGCTCGCAAACCGCTGATGTCTTTTTTGCCACCGCGACGGGCGGGGCGAGAACTAATTTGCAACTGGCTGATTTCTTGAATCGGCGTAACTTGGTGGAAGAAATCGACTAAATCCGGCTGTTCGTAGATTAAATTGCGGTAGTGCGATCGCGATTTCACCGACAACTCCTCCATAATCTCATTCCAAGGGTCGATGCCATCAAAACCAGTGTGCAGCAAACTAGCTTGAATTACCGCCGCCGCCACAGTTTCCAAATTGTAAAGCGCCAACTCCGGCAAAGAATATTTAGAAGCCAAAACCTCGCCTTGTTCAGTAATCTTAATTCGCCCGCTAATACTCTTTCCAGGCTGAGCCAAAATCGCCTTGTAAGCAGGCCCGCCGCCGCGCCCTACAGAACCGCCTCGGCCGTGAAAAATCCGCAACTCCACACCGTGTTTTTCCGCAACCATTTGCAAAGCCTTTTGAGCTTTGTGGATTTCCCAATTGCTGCTGAGGAAACCCGAATCTTTATTGCTGTCCGAATAGCCCAACATCACCTCTTGCAATTTGAGAGTTTCGATTGGACATTGGATAGTTTCTTTGCTTTTTTCCGCTATTTCCTGCGCGTATCCTCCTGCTAGCAAAGCTCGATAAAGCGGCAGATCAAATATTTTTTGCATTACTTCCGGCGCTTTTTTCAAATCTTCCACCGTTTCAAACAGGGGAACTACTTGAATGTTGCTAATTCCTGTTGCCGGATCGTAAAGTCCTGCTTCTTTTGCTAACAGCAAAACCGCCAGCAAATCGCTGACATCGTGGCTCATGCTGATGACGTAAGTTTGGCAAATTTCAGCACCAAACTCCTGCTGCATTTGCCGCAATATTCGGAAGGTATTGATCGTCTCGCAAGTTTTGGGAGAAAAGGGCAATTCTGCTGGAATTAAAGGGCGGCGAGTTTGCAGTTCAGTTGCCAGCCAAATAATTCGATCGCATTCCGACATTTGATTGTAAGGCTTGGGCAAAATTTGCAAGTATTCAGCAATTTCGCTCAAAGCGTCGGAGTGTACTGTTGACTCTTGGCGGATATCTAGGTAAGCCAAATTAAATCCGTAAATTTCTACTTGGCAGAGCAGATTTTCCAAGTCCCGACAGCTCAAACCTGTTTCCACTAAATTGTGTTCGATGAGCTTGAGTTCGGCTAAAAACTCAGCGCCCGATCGATAAAGGCCGGTCATTCCGGGATTTTCCGACAAAGCTTCGCGCTCCCGCTGCAACTCGTCTCCTTTGTAGAGCCGCCAATTGCGATCGCGCGTATTTTCCAGCCGCTGCAGCACGTAGGCCAGCTTCAACCGATAAGGTTCTTGGCGGTAGCGAATTGCCCACTGCTCGTAAACCTCCGGGAATTCCGATCTGTCGCGATCGAGAGATTCCAGCAATTCCGGCAGCACGTCGCTCCAGTGCAGCGACAAACTCAACAGCTCGTTGAGGCGCTTCACGGCGTTGATGTACTTACACAGCACCAAATGGCGCTGATAACAAGCCGTTTGCCAAGTAACTTTCGGAGTCACAGAAGGATTGCCGTCCCTGTCAGATCCCACCCAAGAACCGAACTTGCAAAAATTGTAACTCGGCGGTTTCAGATAAGGATAAGAAGCGTGCAGAGCTTGCTTTAAGCGGTGGTATAGTTCGGGAATCGCATCAAACAGCACTTCATCGAAGTAGTGGAGAGTGTACTCCACCTCGTCAAGCACAGTCGGCTTGAACTGGTGCAGTTCGTCAGTGCGCCACCATAGGCGAATTTCTTCCATCAGTTGCTCTTGGAGAGCTGCTGCTTCCCAGCAAGACACCGGGTAGGGGCTTTGAGAGTCGGTTCCGATCGCCTGAAATTTCTCGTCAACTTGGTCTAGCTGTTGGAGAATCTTCGCCATTCGCCGCTGTTTGGTGCGGATCGTGTGGCGAACAATTTCCGTCGGGTGAGCGGTGAATACCAAGCGGATGTCTAACTGATCGATCAAGCGCTGGATTTGCTGGCTGGGTACGTTCAAGCGCAGCAGCATCGGGAACAGTTGGTGAAAAGTTCCGGCATCTCGGGCGATCGTCTCGCTGCTGTCTGCACTGCTCAGAGCCGTTTGGGCCGGGCTTGGGCCTTCCCTGTGCCGAGGGCGATCGGGGGCATCCGTTGCTTGTCCTGGTAGCTTAGAAAACATCCGCCCACCAGCATCGTTGCTGCTAGCGTAAGCTAGCTGTTGGTCTCGCTGTTCGTAGTGCTGTTCGACAATGTTGATCAACTGAAAATACAGTGCAAAAGCCCTAGCGGCGCGGATGGCAGCGTTGAGATCGAGCTTTTCGATTAGCTGTACGACATTCGACTCGCGAAAGTGAGTGGCCTGTCCCTCGGCGGAATTGACCGATCGCATTTGTTGGAGCAAATCCACCAATTCCTGCCCGCACTCCTGTCGCAGCACCGATTCCCACAAGTCCTCTACAACTTTGAGGCGATTTCGCAGAAACAGGTCTGATTTTGAGTAAGCGGGAGTATGGGAAATAGATGTTGCATCAATAGCCTGTTCTGAAGACTGGAGGACTGAACTCATCGGGCTGTTCCTCAATAGCTGCGGGTGTCTGTGAAAATTGTATTGTTTAGTTTCGCCTAAAACACTTTTGTTTGCAGTCAAATTTGAGACTCTTTTTGCAACGTAGAAAGTAGAAGGCACTTATGTACAAAGTATAAGGAAAAATTAATTTTCATACCACAGATTGTACCTATTGTCAAGCTTTCATATCACTTGACTTGCGATTTTATATTTTAGACGATCGGCGTGAGACGAACGTCTTAGCGCGAGCGTCGAGTCGCGCTCAGTCGAACGATTTTAGATTGACTCCAAAGATGAATCTGGGAAGTTAAACTAGGGTCTAAAATTTTAATCTCTCCAAGACAGAAGTCGCGGGCTAGTATCCGTTTTTGGGCGGGTTCACAAAATTTAACTTCTAGCAGCATCCTTCCTTGGGCTTTCTAATCCTGTGATTGAGGAAAGTTGAGTACCGGAAGGCGCGAACCCCGAAAGACTTCTTCGCTTTCAACGCCGATCGACGCAACAAACTCAGCAGCAGCTTTAGCCGCCACCAACCCGCCCAGCATGGGTAAGGCGACCAAGCTCAACAAAATATCTGAGGGAACTGGCAACTTTGGACTAGGTGTTTGAGTTTTGAGCAAGTCTTGGTTTTCCGAGGGCATAAATCTTTCCTGCGTATTCTGTTATCCCTAGTTTACAAGCTAGCGCGGGTTTTCTTGCCTCGTTGTATCCTAGATTGGAGCGATATCCGTGTTCATCCAAGAAGTAGTGCCGTGTCATCGCAGGCCAGACAGGGCTGCGTACCGATTTCCCCTGAAGGATGTTACACAAAAATCAGAGGATACGATCGCCCGTACAACAGCTTTTTCCAGCCGAGGGATCGGCTGCAGGATCGATCCGGAGGCCTGTAAAAAAGTGAGAACGCCCGTTTCTTCAATCAGATGGGGCGATCGACTCAAAGGAAATTGTACCCGGTGTGCGATCGCCCGACTCAGCTCAAACTATCGATAATAATTCGAGCGCACAAAATGACTAGCCCGCCCCGGTCGATCGACTCAAAGGAAATTGTACCCGGTGTGCGATCGTCCGCAATTTAAAAAGTCAGACTTGGTTGTTGTTTCGCTCCATTATCTCTCGTAACTGGAGCTGATATTTTATGGTCCAAATCTCACTAAATACCTAGATGCAAAATAAAGAATTCACCTTCAATCACCTGATTGGCATAATTTAGCAAAATTTGCAGCTTTTCCAGAAGCAAGTCTCGCTCAACTTCGATATTATGAACTTTGGGTGGACTAGAAACCGTTCTGTCACCTTCTATAATTATTCCTCCATCAAGCTGAAATTTATCAGGAGCTTTTGAAAATAAGCGATACCATGAATCGATTACGTGATAAAACATTTCCCCATCTTCTTGGTGAATAATTGTAGTACCATAAAGCGCTAATCCCTTTGTTTTCTTTTTATAGGGAAGTGAAAGATGAGTACACGGTATCCACATTAAGGTATCATTCATGTACCGCATTATGTCATCGTGGATACTAACTTCAAACTCCTTTTCATAATAATTCATGCACTTTGCATAACTGACTTCTCCTTCTCTTAAGCAAAAAAATCTATGTTCTAGCGCCATATTTCAACAAACCTCTTTATTCTATTAACAGTAAGGATTCAGGTCTAAAAACTTGCGGCTCCCACGCTTGTCTGGCAAGGGTTTTAGGGCAAAATAAGGGTTTTTGTCTTTCGTGGTTAATTGTCAATAAACGAGGAAAAGTGACAGTTGTTCGTGGTTTATTGAGAATAGAGATTGATTTAGTATCAAGCTCCATATCTAAAGTCTTTGCCCAGCAAGGAGTTCAGTGACCTGAATCCTTACTATTAACACTTGATTCAATCAGCGATGCCAAAGTTTTCCAAAAGATATTATACCATATCTTCCTTGATCCAAATCTACTAAATCTATGTATTTATCTCCCAGTTCGTACCTAGAAACATTTGAGGTAGCTCCACTTATTCGGCGTATTTGGGTTGTTTTATCATTCAGAACTACTTGTTTAAAATCCTCTGCTAGCTGAATATATTCCTCCACATTATTTGCACCTACTTCCGCACCATGATCCCTAAAATGTTTTTTTACAGAAATTTCAGGTGTCGCCTCACTACCTGGATGCCATGAACGAGTATTGATATACTCATACGCTGGATTCAAAAATTCTTCCAAGTCCTCATCGGGAACATCATCCCAAGGATTATTACCGGAATTACTTTGAAGCACCTGAACAATCAGATTAGAGAGATCCTGGACACTAACTCCCACTAAGCTGATCCCATGTGCTAGCGCTCCCAATCCTGCGGCAACCAGCGCGGGGTTTCCAGTCAAACCACCTCCAATACTACCACCAGCTCCAAACAAAATTTCCGCTATTCCTTGCAAAATTCCGATTAAATCAGCAGTAGCCCTTCCTGCCTGAGCTGCTTGACTCTTTTGTAAGAGTTTTTCCAGTTTGTCTCGTGCTTTTGCTCCTCCTGGTATCAGAAGGTCAGTGAAAGGCTGAAGTAAAGCCCCATTATTCTTGAGATAGTAGTAAAGAAGCGCGCCTAAAAATTCCAGAACAGCTTGCTTGCCTTGTTGAGATAGCTCCAACAACCTTTGGACAAATCTACGCAATTTTGCCAAAAATTTGTCCCAAGGGCTTTCGTTCTTAGGGCTACTTGCATTAAAATAGCCATCTCTATTAATTACCTTCTGAGACTCAAGCTCTTTGTAAATATCAGTTGGGAGCAAAAAAGTCTTGTCTTCAGAAGCATTTTTAGATGCAGCATCTTTAAAAATCACAGTCGGCAACTGCCAAATATCATCACTCGGCTTCGGAGGCTTCATCAAATCCGGTGGCACATCTTGTTTCGGCGCCTTATTCAACCGCGGCGCTTCCCCAAATTCCGGCAAATTATTCGTCTGGGTCTGTGTTCCTTCTGGATCAAATGACCCCCTCGTTACCTCATATTCACCCGGCAAATACTCCCCATTCTTCCAACTAGACTTCGACCAACTTTCACTCCAACTATTCCTGCCATCATCATACTCAGTCCCGCTGCGAGTCCAACTCCAACTGCTGCCATTACTCGTCGAAACACCCTCTTTCGTCACCGATTCCGAATCGTAACCGCTGACAGTTTCCGTCCAACTGTAACCTCCCTTAAAATAATACTTGCTGTAACTTGAACTCCAGCTAGAATACTTGGACACCGAACTAGCTACGCCCTTACTATCGGAACTGCTTTCGCTCGACCATTTCTCGTAACTCGAACTGCCATTTTCTGTTCTTTGGCCATCTTTATAAGTTGTAACTGTCTGTGAATTCCAAGTACGGGAGGTGTCGCTACTGTTAGATGAGGTGGAATTGTTGCCCTCGGTACTGCTATTACTTTTGGTAGCTGTTATTGTGGATTCGTCACTGTTACTTTGAGTAGTATAAGTATCAGCCTTATACTCGCTCTCCCACTGAGCATGATTTTCTGAATAATTTTCAAGCTCGGAATTATAACTGACTTTACCCTGACTGTTGCTGCTGGAAGAGTTCGACTTGCTGAGAGAATAAGTATCCCGATTGTGGCTGCTAGTTGACGGCCCGTTTTCGTAACTTTGCGTGTCCCGACCTTGACTTACAGAATAATTGTTATTGCGGTTGTTGTGCCAGTATGAGGGGCCGTTGCTGCTGTTGGTTTGTTGAGATTGATTGACCGTGTAAGTGGATTGATTGCTGGTATTTTTTGACTGGCCGTCATCGTAACTGCTGTGATAATTACTATTGGCTTCTGAATAAGTATCGCGGCTGTTGCTGCCGACTGTTTTGCCGTCAGTTGTAGTGCTGTCCCAGGTGGAATTGATTACTGAATAGTTGTCGATGCTGTTGCCATTTTTGTAAAAACCGCTGCTACTGCTACTCTCATAGTTCGAGCGATTTACTTGGCTTTCTTCCCCGCTGTGAGTGTTGGTGTAACTGCTGTTATTGCTGCTATTCGTCCAATCGGCTTTGCCTTGAATTTGAGTTGAACTGTTGTTGAGAGAACTTCCGGTGCTGCTAGTATAGTGAGTGTTTGAAGTTGATTTTGAACCCCAATCGTCTTGGCGGTTGCCGTTATTAATTGCATAGTCGGTTCCATATTGACTGTCTGATTGGGAAAAACTGTTTCGGTAACTGTCGGCAGTGGTGTTTGTAGTTTGTTCGGGACTGGTATAATTGCTAGAAGAGCGGGATTTTTGAAGATATGAGCTTTGGTCGTTGCGAGTGCCTTCGTATTTAACTCGGCTGTAGTTTTGCTGCGATTGATTTGTGTTTTCGACTGAGTTTTGGGAAAAGTTTTTGCTGGTGTAGGTAGCCGCATTTGTGCTGGAATCGCTGGTTGATTCGTTAAAAGAGTTGCTCTTGCTGTTGGTGTTGACGGCGTTTTGATCCCAGCTTGATTCTGTGTTTGATAAGTGGCTATTGGTTTGAGTGTTTGTGGTGCTTGTGCCGTTGGAACTACTGGTATAGGTAGTTGTATATGGCGCTAGTTCTGTGGTATAAGAGCTAGTGCCTTCATTACTGTTTCCGGTTGAGGTGCTGGTGGTTTTTGGCGTGCCTGGGGCGGTGGTTGCGGTCGGTCTTTCTGAGGGTTTGGCTGTACTATTCGGAGAGTTACTGACATTTGCATCGGCATCAATCAGCGATTTTGTCAAGTGTTTGGTAGCTGCCAATACTGGGATTGCGGGGATTGTTTCGATGGCGGTGGCTATTGCTAATTCGCGGTTTAATATTCCGTATCCTGTCCTTTCGTCCCATGAGGGTACGTCGATGTCTGTTGCTGTTTTTAGGAGGATGTTTTTGATTTGTTGGCGGTTCAGTGATGGGTTGGCTGCCCACATTTGGGAGATGGTGTTTGTGACGAAGGCTGCTGCTATTGATGTGCCTTGTTTTGTTTCGGTTGTTGACTGTTCTGCGGTTTTTTGAGTGTTTGTTGGTGCTAGGATATCCAAGCCTTCTCCGTAGCTGGAATAGGCGCTGCGGTTGTTGTTTTCGGATGCTCCCACTGTGATGATGTTGTCGAATTCTGTGGAGGCTTGTCCGAGTGCGGATGCGAGATCCCCTTCGTTACCGGCTGCTGCTACAATCAGGATGTTGTTGTCAAGGGCGTATTTAAGTGCTGATTTTTCTTCTGCTGTCAGGAAGTGCCGTGTGGTTTGTGTGCCGTCGGGATTGATTTGGGTTAAGTCGAAGCTGAGGTTAACCACAGCGTTAGGTTGTTTTGCTGCAATGGCTGCATTGACAAATTCTATCAAGGATTGATGCCAGTTGCCGGAACCTGTTGCTCTTCCCAACCAAATCGGACTTGATTTTTGGGTGTCGCTTGGGTTGTGGGAGTCGCGGATAATTTCTAAAATTGCGTCCCCGTGTTGGTTTCCTGTGTTTGGTTGAATTAGGGGATTGCTGTCACCGTCGATGACATCTTTGCCGAGGATGATTTGGCTGTAGTTGATGTTGGGATTGTTGGCTGTAAATCCAGTGTCAATGATGCCGATTAGCGGTTTGGTTGGTTGGGGAGAATCGGCAGTTGTTTCTGTGAAGCTGTCTGTTTGTGCAACAGTGTATTCGTTGTTGTTTGTTTCCGAGTTGGTGGCGCTGGCTGGGATGGTAGTTTGAGAGGTTTCTGGCTGATTGTTTGCGGGCGTAGGGGTTGCTGTTTCGGAAATGATGGCTGTTTGTGCGGATTCTGAGGTTTCAGCTTCCCCGTCGCCGCCATTTATCAACTCGAAATCTGCTGTGTTTTCGATATCGGTTGGCAGATAATTTTGACTGATGGGAGTGAAGGGAAGACGAGTTGGGTTGTTTGAGTCGGTATCTTCGTTAGCGTTGATGTATTCTAACTCTGAGGTTTCGGAGTTTTCGTTTAATTCTGTCGCCGCCCAGATGCGGTTGAGATTTTCCCACAGCAGGGCAATTTCTTCGTCGGAAAGTGGCCCAAAAGTTTCATTACTTTCGCTGGGTGTTGCGAGGCTGTCGGTAGGGGTTGGGGAGATGTTTTCAATTTCGCCGGTGAGTATGTCTGCGGCGGCTGCGGGTGTTGTTGGTGTTTCTGATTTTTCTGGCTGGAAAAAGACGGGTGTTTCGATTTTGTCTCCTGTAATCGCGTCGATTTCTGAGTCAGCAGGATTTGTCGCCCAATTGGGATTTTCCGCAACAATTGGGTTTTGAGTTTCACCTGCTGGGGAAGTTTCTGTTTTTGTTTCAACAGAATTTGTCACAGCATTGGAAATTTCTGAAACAGTCGGATTGTCGGCTTCAACTGCGGGAGATTTTTCAGTTTTTGTTTCAACCGAATTTGTTGCAGAATTGGAAATTTCCGAAACAGTCGAGTTTTTCGTTTCTGGGGTTAAGGAAGTTTCCGTCTTTGTTTCAGTCAAATCCGTTAGAGAGTTGGAATTTTCGGAAACAGTCGGATTTTTGCTTTCTGGGGTTAAGGAAGTTTCCGTCTTTGTTTCAGTCAAATCCGTTAGAGAGTTGGAATTTTCGGAAACAGTCGGA
>NZ_JAUBRP010000001.1:199213-209149 GCF_036701935.1 Microcoleus sp. M2_D5
AAGGAAGTTTCCGTCTTTGTTTCAGTCAAATCCGTTAGAGAGTTGGAATTTTCGGAAACAGTCGGATTTTTGCTTTCAACTGCTGGAGAAGTTTCCGTCTTTGTTTCAGTCAAATCCGTCGCAGAATTGGGAATTTCGGAAACAGTCGGATTTTTGCTTTCAACTGCTGCAGGAGTTTCCGATTTTGCTTCCGCAGCATCTGTCGCGGAATTGGCACTTTCGGAAACAGTCGGATTTTTGGTTTCGACTGGGGGAGAATCTGTTTTTATCTCAGCAGGATTTGGCTCGGAATTGGGAATTTCCGAAACAGTCGGATTTTCAGTTTCTGTCGCTGAGGAATTTTCCGTTTTTATCTCAGCAGAATTTGGATCAGAATTGGGAATTTCGGAAATTGTCGGATTTTCAGTTTCTGTCGCTGAGGAATTTTCCGTTTTTATCTCAGTAGAATTCGGCTCAGAATTGGGATTTTCGGAAACAGTCGGATTTTTGGTTTCTACTGCGGGAGAATCTGTTTTTGGAGCAGCAGAATTTGGCTCAGAATTGGGATTTTCGGAAACAGTCGGATTTTTGGTTTCTACTGCGGGAGAATCTGTTTTTGGAGCAGCAGGATTTGGCTCAGAATTGGGATTTTCGGAAATTGTCGGGTTTTCAGTTTCTGTCGCAGAGGAATTTTCCGTTTTTATCTCAGTAGAATTCGGCTCAGAATTGGGATTTTCGGAAACAGTCGGATTTTTGGTTTCTACTGCGGGAGAATCTGTTTTTGGAGCAGCAGGATTTGGCTCAGAATTGGGATTTTCGGAAATTGTCGGGTTTTCAGTTTCTGTCGCAGAGGAATTTTCCGTTTTTATCTCAGTAGAATTCGGATCAGAATTGGGAATTTCAGAAACAGTCGGATTTTTGGTTTCTACTGCGGGAGAATCTGTTTTTGTATCAGTAGAATTCGGATCGGAATTGGGAATTTCCGAAACAGTCGGATTTTCAGTTTTTGTTGCTGAGGAGTTTTCGGTTTTTGTCTCAGCAGAATTTGGATCGGAATTGGGAATTTCCGAAACAGTCGGATTTTCAGTTTCTGTCGCTGAGGAATTTTCCCTTTTTGTCTCAGCAGGATTTGGATCGGAATTGGGAATTTCCGAAACAGTCGGATTTTTGGTTTCTACTGCGGGAGAATCTGTTTTTGGATCGGCAGAATTTGGATCAGAATTGGGATTTTCGGAAATTGTCGGATTTGCAGTTTCTGTCGCTGAGGAGTTTTCCGTTTTTATCTCAGCAGGATTTGTTGCAGAAGTAGTATCTGCTTTTTTGTCTTCTAATTTAGTCTCAGTTTTTGGCGCAGCGTCAGCTATCAATTCTTTGCCTTTCTCTGATGTACGCCAATCGGAGTTTTTGGCAATTACATCATCCATTGAAATGACTTTAGGGGTTGCACCTTTGAGCGAAAATATGATATCATTGTAATCAGCCTCGCTCCCTTCTCCTATCCCCATATCTTCCATGACAAATATACTGCCGCCATTGGCAACACTGGCTATTTGTCCCCGTTGAAAAGTATCGCTGGAATTAGCTGTTGCCATTGAAAATAAGGGTTTTTTTGTCGCCGCCAATGCCTGGGTTGTCGTATACTTGCTGTATTGTGCCGTTGGGAACTAGGATGATACCAATTTCGTCTCCTGGTGTCATTGCGAAGGTTTTGATTCCTCGGTATTCTCCGATATTGAAGTTGTTTTCTCCCTCGAAACTAGAGAATTTCGCTGCTTCTGTACTGTCAGAAATGGCGATATAACCGAGTGAGGAGTAGCTTAAAGCGCGTCTGGCTGCTTCTCTGATAAATGCTTCGGAATCGGGAACAAATTCCTGCATTCCTGTGAGGCTGATAATTGCTAGTTCTCCTTGATACCGGCCTCCGTCTGATAGGTAATCGAACACAATTTTACCTGTTTCGTCTGCTTGGAAAATGCCGGAGTCGAAAGAAATGTTATTTTGAGTTGCTGGTTTGGCTGTATCGCCTGTTATTGGATCGGTTTGAGTGGTGGATGTTTGCGGTTTTTCGGGGATGCTGTTGGTTGTTGGTGTTGGATTTTTGTTGAGGATGAAGGCGTCTGTGTCTGGTTGGGGAGGTGTTTCTGGGTTTTTGTCGAGGATTTGGTTGTTTGATGATAATAGTTCGATGCTGGAGTTTGTGGAGGATGTTTCGTTTGTTGTTAGGAGATTTTTCGGGGGGTAAGAGTAATTATTGGTATAATTTGCTAGTGGCAAGTCTTCTGCAATGTCGGGAATGAGGGAAATATTGGCAGTTAGTTTTGGGGTAGATGCTTCGATTTGTGACATGATTGAAATTTCGGTTTTTTGATGATGAAAGTGACTAAAATTATGCAGAAGTTGAGGATGTTAATCTTGAAAAATTCGCAAGCAAAGCGAGTCCAGACGATGCTGGAATTTTGTTTTTTTTATTGAGGACGAAAGCTGCGATATCGACAGGTGAAAACCTGCCAGGGAGGCTGACAAAAATTTGATGTGATGGGATTAAGTAGGTTTTTTTATTGCTGTTGTTAACAGATAGATTTGAGAATATCAATAACTTTTATCGATCGCAAGTGCTTTTGGCCATCAGGAAGTAAACATCATCGAAGCTTTAATCCACTTCCGTGTACTGAAGTGTCACGCTACGAATTTTGGGATTAGCGAGAATTTTAGAGGTGCGATCGCCCAACTAATTTTTCTGTTTGTTGTATAATAAGTAACTTATTTTTTGGCAAAATTACGCAAAACCCGATCGCAACAACAGTAAAAGCTTTGGAAACTAGGTTGTACAGTCCAGGACGCAGACACACTATATGTAGTGCGGTGCGATTCCTAATAATTACTAACGACCAATTACTGAGGACTTCGCCTAAGTGAAGCCTAATATATGCCAAAATACGGACGAAATGTGCTATCTGTAGAAGACGAAAGCAGCCTTGACGAAATTTAAAGTCCCATGTTGAATGCGAACGGGAGCATATTGGCAGACAATCGATCGGCCGCGTCGCAGTGGGCGCAAGAAGCTTTAGGGCTTCCCGAAGTTCAAGTACAAGCGCGTTTGCGGGGAAATCACCTGCACATTTTGTGCGAAGCAGCGCAGTGTCCGTCTCAAGAATTGGTGACGGCGAGATTTACCAGCGCCCTCGAACACACTGATTTAACGCAACTGCTGCCCGATCCACCTAAAATTTACCAGTTGTTTCTGTGCGGCCGCAAAATCGGTTCCCGACAAAATGACTGGACAGTCCGGCTCGATTGCAGCAGTCCCAAGCGACAGCAACAGCCACAGCAACCGGAACCACAAGTTGCCGAAGTGCCGCCGCCAGCGAGTTCCCCCGACGAACCGCCAGCAAGCCCTAAAAGAGGCGGATTCTTCGACCAATTTAAGAATCACAACCGCAAACTCAAACAGACACCACAACGGGTAGAAACAGCCGCGCAACCGCCGCAAGTACGGGAAGAACTGGATTTTGACGCCGAAAGTCTGCCCGTCGCCTCCCGGATTGAATACCCAGAAGCTTTTGAAACTTCCCCCGTGACGATCGACACTTCGGCTGCTGCGACGCGGGAAGCTTTCGGTTCCACCGTTCCCCCGCAGCAGAAAGCGAACCGCGGCGCGGTGGCTTTGATTCAATCCCCCGAAGCCGACTCAGGCGAGGGCGATCGAGATGGAACATTGACGGTTTCGCCGGAAACCTTGGCGCGCCGGGGCTATCCAGATGCGATCGCCAGCTATCTCAGCGAAATCCTCGGCCCGATGGGAGTTTCGGTGAAAGTAAGCATTCGCGAAAAAGAACTCAAAAGTAACCAAGAAACCTTGCCGCTGAACGGGCAGGAAAATATCAAGCCCAAGGAACGCCGGCTGCTAGTGCTGTGCGAGTCAGCTTACAGCCCAGACCCCTCCTTGCTGGCCGAACCCATCGCCGGCAGGCTGCGGAAACTGCAACTAGAGGATTTCCGGGAAGCCGCGATCGCCAGCCAAGTCAGCGGCGAAGCGAAGCCGGACTGGGTGCTGCGGGTGGATTTGACTTCGCCGGACAAAATTCTTAAGGAATGGGCCAGGTGGGGAGACGTACAGTCGATCGCCAAACTGCTCAACCAACACTTGGCTGCATCGAGAGTCGAAGTGCGGGCCACCCTCAAAGAAGCAACCCTCCACCTGTTTTGCAGCAAAACTGCCAAAAAAGGACAAAAGCCCAAACGGCAAGAATACCCCGACAAGCAGCAAACCACCGAGGCGATCGCCCCATTGTTAGCCTCCTTTGCGCCCCAAGGCATCCGCGCAGCTACTATCTACGGCGTAGAACCGGCCAAGGACTCTCAGGCGGCGCCGGAGTCCCCCGTGTGGATAGACTGGGTAGACTTGCCAGCAGCCCACCACCCCGACTTGGCTGCGAACGCTAGAACGCTGGCGATCGAGGGCGACCAATTGGCTTTGACTTTTTTATTGAACAGGTTGCTCAACCCCAATCTCAGACGCAAGCTGGAAACAGGAGGGATTCGGGCTGTCGTGCTGCAAAAAGCCAACGTGCTGCACGTCATGACAGAAGCTTTGACTTGCCCTTCTCAGTCGAAGATAGGCCCGCCGGTGGCTAAATTCTTGCGACAGTTACAAATTCCGGGAGTGGCAGGGGTGCGAGTCTACGGACGGCGCGCGGGCCAGAAGCTGCCCCTGTGGCGCTACGCAATCGACCTCAGAACGGCGGTTGACGAGGAATCATCGACGGCACCCGCACCGGCTCCCTCCCAAGGAGCTGTGTTGGAAAAGGAACCGGTGCCGGAGTTTGCGCCGGCGGAGGATGGGAGTTTTTTGGGTTTGAGCGACAATTTGGTGTTCGATGCTCCGGTGTCCAATTCCTGGCGGCCGCGTTTCAAAATCAGACTCCCCGGATACAATCTGGGCGAGCAGTTAGTTCAAGCTGCGGTGCAACCGCTTGTCGCTTCGGGTTTGTTTGTTCCCAACGATGGTTTGTCAGCGAATGCTGCTGCGCCCGGTGGCGTGAGAGCCGATCGCGCGGCCCGAATGGCTGTGATTTGGGCGATCGCCGGCTGTCTGCTGACTTTCAATACCGATTGGATCCTCGGTCAATTTCTGCAATCTGCGACGGTCAGTCAAGCTCCTAGTGCCTCCGAAGTTTGCAGCGGCCCAAATTGTCAAAATTCAGATCCCAAGGCTTCTGGCGACGTTACAGCCCGACTTCCGAAGGAAACCGCTAACCCAGTTCCCCCTTCTGGGGAGGTGAATTTGCCTCAAATTCCCTTGCAACCGTCGCCGTCGGCGAACCAGCAAGAGGCTTTCAATGGCTCTGGGTTTACGAAACCGGGAAATACTAGCGTTCCTGTAGCTGATGTTTCTGCTCCTCCGGTGTTCCCGACTTTGAGGAGCGAGCAGCTTGACGATCAGATAGCGCGCTATCAAGAGTACATCCACCTGCACAAAAAACCGCCAGATATTTTAATTGTCGGTAGTTCGAGGGCGCTGCGCGGTATCGACCCGGCGGTTTTGGAAACCGCTTTGGCAGCTTCGGGCTATCCGGGGCTGAGGGCTTACAATTTTGGGGTTAATGGAGCTACTCTCCAAGTTGTAGATTCGATCGTCCGCCGGATTTTGCCGCCGCAACAACTGCCGAAATTGCTGGTGTTGGCTGACGGGGCGAGGGCTCTCAACAGCGGGCGGCCGGATTTGACTTTTAGTGCGATCGCTTCTTCGGAAGGTTACAGACAGTTGAGCCGGGGTAGTTTTCTGATCCGCACCAATCAATTAGAATCCGAAACATCGAAGGAAAGCGCCAACAATCCGGTGGCGACTGCGACTGAATTGGTGCAGAATTTGGGAGAAGCTCAAGCTAATGTTCAGCAATTGGTGAGTCAAAAGTTGGTGGAGGGTTCTGCAACTTACAAAAAGCGCGATCGACTCAAAGGGTTTTTGCGATCGATAGTTAATCCCTCATCAGCCCCTGTTGCAACCGACAGTCCCCAAACCGCAGCCCTCGGTGAACAAACAACTGAAAACGTTCAGCCCACTCCTGCGAGTAAACCAGTCAGCGACTATCAACCAAATGGCTTTTTGCCGATCGATATACGCTTCAATCCCGAGACTTACTTTCAGAAGCACCCGAAAGTATCTGGTTATTACGACTCCGACTATCAAAATTTTAAATTGGTAGGCGAACAAGCTCTAGCACTCAAAAATCTGATCGAATTTACCAAAGTTCGCAACATTAATCTCGTGTTTGTGAATATGCCTCTGACTGAAGATTATTTAGACCCAGTGCGGACAGGTTACGAACAAGAATTCCGGCAATATATGCAAGAATTAGCAGCTCAAAGCGGACTAATTTTCCTAGATAAGAGTTTATTGTGGCCCCAGGCGCGGGAATCTTTTTCCGACCCCAGCCACCTCAACCGTTACGGTGCTGTTGCAGTTTCTAAGCGGTTGGCTCAAGATCCCATGATTCCCTGGCCGGCGAAACAATAGTTTTGACTTTTGAGTTTTGAGTTATTTTAGAAGTTAAATGCTCCTCAGATGTTGCACCATTGTCAATAACGGGCTCTTCGGCCCGTTCCACAAAGAGTGAGTTTTCTTCTTGTGGAACAGGCCGGAAAGCCTGTTCATAAACAAGTAATATCACGTTCGGTTAAATAGATATAATTCCTGTAGGGGCGGGTTCACCAATAATAATTGCCTAAAATTGACAATCTCATAAACCCGCCCGGTCGGTTCTTATAAGCAATTAAGCGAACTTGATATAATTGAAAATGGTGCAAGATGTGAGATGCTCCCAACGTTGCGAGTGCGGCGTGACTATCTCAAAACTATTCTTTCCTGCGGCTAGATACTGACAATGAAAAGATTGATATTTCCTGAAAATAGCAAAAATCAACGCATAAAAATTCCGAAAAAAAATCTGCCTTTGATATTTTTTATATTATCTTTAGCATTTTTCTGTTTCAGTCTGTATAAAGGTTTCTTTTTACCATTAGCTTTATCCTCTGGGCCGCCCAGCAACGAACAAAGTAGCGAACAGCCAACTCTGGCACCCTTTGAACAGGTTGTCAAAGACGCGCAAAAGTTAGAGGGACTATTTACTCTTTACCGCAATCGAGCAACTGATAAAGTATATCTGGAAATTAAACCGGAACAATTCAACAAAAAGTTCCTGTGCTTTGTGACATTGGCATCGGGTTTGGGGGAAGCGGGCATTTTGAGCGGAATGCCGATCGGCGATTTCTTGTTTCAACTGCGGCGCGTCCAAAATAACGTGCAGTTTGTGATACCAAATATAAATTTTCGCACCAGTCCGGGCGACCCGCAAGCAGGTTCGGTAGCACGGGGATTTAGCGACTCGATTCTCTATTCTTTGCCTCTCAAAAGCATTCATCCGCAAAGACAAACTCTGCTAATCGATTTAGGCGATTTGCTGATGAGCGACAAACGCGATTTACCAGGGGTAAAAGCGATTTTGCCGATGCTTTTGGGCGCTTCTTACTCGATCGATGCAGACAAGTCTTCTTTTAAAGATGTTAAAGCGTTTCCGCTGAATGTGGAGATTGCTTCTGTCTATGGTTTTTCTAGCGATAATGACAGTGAAGTTAACTATTTACCTTCGATTCCTGACAGTCGGGCTTTTAACCTCCGCATTCACTATAGTTTCTCGGAAGTGCCGCTAAATAACGGCTACCGCCCCAGACTGGCGGACGAGCGAGTGGGCTATTTCCTCACAGCATATAAGGACTTTTCTGACAAGAGCAGCCGGGAACCTTTTGTGCGCTATATCAATCGCTGGCATTTGCAAAAGCAAATCCCGACGGCGCCGATGTCGCCTCCGCTAGTGCCGATCGTCTTTTGGATTGAAAATAATGTGCCTACCGAATACCGAAACGCAATTCGCGAGGGCGTTTTGGTGTGGAACAAAGCTTTTGAAAAGGCAGGTTTTACTGAGGCAATTCAGGTCAAACAAATGCCGGACAATGCTAAATGGGACCCGGCTGATGTTCGCTACAATACTATCCGCTGGTCGAGTTCTTTTGAGCCTCAGTTTGCCGGCATCGGGCCGTCTCGCACTAACCCGCTGACGGGGGAAATTTTGGATGCTGACATTCTGTTGGATGCTAATGTAGTCCGGGAAATCAAGCAGGGCTATCGGTCTTTGGTGGAGCAAAATCGATCGCTATCTAAGAGTTTTCAAGGGCGAAACGGTTCTAATACCAATCCCTGTCAGTTTGGGATGTATTCTCGCTATTTGCCGATGCTCGAAAATGGGGATTTAGGAAAAAGCAGCGGGGAAAATGCTCGCGGTGGAATTGCTGATGATTTGCCGACTTTGGTAGAAAGATACCAAGAGCAAAAGCGAGATTCTTTATCGCGGTTGATGTCGAGTTCGGATATGTGTTTTGGGTTGGAATCGAGCCGCCAGTTTGCGATGGGGGCAATGTCGATCGATTTGTTGGAAAATGCAGCGCCTAGCAGTGGGACGATTGACAATTACGTGAATGAATATATCCGATTTTTGACTGCCCACGAAGTCGGTCACACTCTCGGTTTGAGGCACAATTTTCACGGGAGTACGATGCTGCAACCGGAGGATTTGAACAATACTCAGGTAACTCGCACTCAAGGTTTGGTAGCGTCGGTGATGGATTATGTGCCGATTAATTTGGCACCTGTCGGAACTGTGCAGGGCGACTATTATCCGACGATTGTAGGGCCTTACGACGATTGGGCGATCGAGTATGGTTACAAGGTGATTGGCGGCCCGGACCCGAACAGCGACTTACCAACGCTGCAACAAATTGCCAGCCGCGCTGCGGAACCCCAATTATCTTACGCGCCGGATGAGGATTCTTTTGATATTCTCGATCCCGCTGCGAATACCTTCGATCTCAGCGCCAATATGCTGAGGTATTCGCAATGGCAATTGGATAATGCCAGGGCGATGTGGAAGCGTTTGGAAAAGCGAATTCCGGTTGGGGAAAACGGTTATAACGAACTGCGGGTGATGTTTGATTCGGTGTTCGGGTATTATGTCAACCAAGTGATGAATGCTACTTTGTATGTGGGGGGACAGTCGTTTAGTCGGATTCGCCCTGGAGATACTAATGCGAACTTGCCGTTTGTGCCGATCGAACTTTCTGTGCAGCGAGAAGCTTTAGCAACCCTTGAAAAGTACGTTTTTGCCCCCGATGCGTTTAGTTTTGCGCCGGAATTGCTGAATAAATTGGCGCCTTCGCGCTGGGAACACTGGGGAAGTCCGGCTTTGGTGTTTCCTCTAGATTACCCGATCGGCGATCGAATTACTTTTTTGCAGCGGTTTGTGTTGCGGGTTTTGCTATCTCCGATGCGCTTGGCGAGACTGCGCGATGCCGAGTTAAAATCAGCGCCGGAAACTGCTTTGAAGTTGCCGGAAGTGTTGAATACTGTGCAAAAGGATATCTGGCAAGAGGTTTTGCAGCCGGAAAAGAAGATGCAAATTTCAACTTTTAGGCGTTCTTTGCAGCGGGAACATTTGGCGATTTTGATCGGAATGGTGCTGCGAAAAACGAATGTTCCAGAGGATGCGCGGAGTTTGGCTTGGTACGAGTTGCGGCAGTTGCGGGAGGGTTTGAGCAAGAGTATTCGGAATTTGGATCGGAATGCTGATGCTTATACGCGGGCTCATTTGGAGGAAACGCGCGATCGAATTTCTAAGGTTTTGAATTCGCAAATTCAGTCAAATTAATCTTATATAGGGCTTACGCATGGGGGCCCAGAAACCTGGTTTTTTACGAGAATATTTCGTGACCACCTCCAGATTCGATAAAAAACCCGGTTTCTTTGGTGGAAGTGCGTAATTCCTGACTTAGGAATGAGAACTAAATAACTTCCACTCTTGAAAGTGGGATGGGCGTCCCGCCCGTCTTTTAAGGACGGGCGGGACG
>NZ_JAUBRP010000161.1:0-1804 GCF_036701935.1 Microcoleus sp. M2_D5
TACTCCCTTCCCGCCAAAAGATTTTGCATTTTGGAGGAGCGCGCGATCGCTCTGATTGTCAGGAAGCCCTACCGTGCGCTCGACCCCGAAGTGTAATACCAATTCTCCAAAATAATAATGCAACAGTAGTTTGTACTGCTCGAATTTAATTGTATTTGGGTACTTGGTAGACAGCCATCAGCAGCATTTTAGAGAACTGGTATAATTTTCGGGCATTAGCACTCAATCGAGCGAGCCAATTAATTGACGCAATCGCTGGTTAAAAAAAGATATTTAACAATTTTCACACTCTCTCGGTTAGCTACTTTTGGCATTAATTTGCTAGAGCCAAAATATGTGCGAGCGTGTTTTGTATTTGTGCTGGAGTTTGCAGACGGTTAACTTGTAAATATTGATTGATTTTTGAAGCGATCGTTTCGATGGTTGTCCCTGATGGTTGATGGTGTAGTAGCTTAAGTCTGAGCTGATGAATTATATATTCCACCAGATTATAATCCGGTGAATAAGGAGGTGTATGGATAAATTCTATTTCTAAGGTTGAGTCGATGCCCAGTTCCGATAATTCGTTTTTTAACAGATTCTTCATCTTTTTCTTGTGGGTTGAATTGTTGTCTAAAATTACTGTTAATTTGTGAACCCCTTGTTGGGATATCTTACTGCATAACTCAGTAAAATAGCTAACAATGTCCTCTGTTTTGGCTTCTTTAGTTAATTTCAAATATTCTTCACCTGTGATGGCATCCACGCTCATCAGCCCATTAAACTTATTTCGTTTCCGTTCATTACTCGGGATTTGCGGTCTGCTATTCTTTGGTGCCCAACCATAGAACAAGCTGGGACGATCGTAAACAGCAAATTCGTCAAAAAAAATGATTTTTTCACCTATTTGCCAACCTAGCAGTTTTTTTTAAGGGTAGCTATAAAATTTTGCTGAAGTTCTTTGTCAGCATTTGCGTAATCCCGATGTGCCTTTTGGTGAGATAATTTTAGTGAGTCGAGAATTTCATAGATGCGGCTATCTTTGAGTGAAACACCCCATCTTTGTTCCAGCACTTCGCTAATTATCTTCCCCGTCCAAATATATCTATCTATACCATAGTCTGTTGGGGTGGTTTCTAAAATCATTCTTTTGAGTTCCATCTGTTGTGCCTCATTTAAACGAGAGGGTACTTGGTGCGTAATTTGTTTGGTTAGTTCCAGCAGTCCACCTTCTAAAAATTTATCTATCCATTCAGTCAAAGTTACATAGCTACACCCCACTTTTTGAGCAACTTCTGGTCGGGCTTTTCCTTGCCACAAATATTTAATTGCTAATAACCTTTGGCGGATATAGCTCTGCTGATTTTGATAGTATAACTTTTGCCACAACTCCCAGTCTGGCTGAATTTCATGTAGCCTTTGAGTACGATTTTTCATGCCTTTGTGTTAAGCGAGCGTATAGTTCCAGTCTAAATTATACATCTTCATTGTACGAGTAGAGCTCATACCTGGCTCTACTCGATCGAGCTGGAGTGGTAGTGTGCTTGCGCTCGCAGGTTTGGCAAATATTTGAAATCCGGTTTCTCGGGAATTGTTAAATCTCTTTTGGGGGCCAGCAACTGAGCTAATCAATATTGTGCATTGTCGATCGTAAACATCTAAAATGAGATAAATACGTCGCTCGTACACGCTTCTGAGTGGGCTGGCTCTTCTACTTTATCTATTTATCTGAGTATTATTGCTTAGCCAGAGAGGGGGCTGACTCTTGAGCCAGCGCGATCGTTGCGGGCGCACCAATACAAAATCTTCTGACGGGAAGGGAGTA
>NZ_JAUBRP010000088.1:0-24805 GCF_036701935.1 Microcoleus sp. M2_D5
TTAAAAGTTTTTTTTAGTTATTTAGTAATGCACAAATTTAGGTGTTTGTCAAATTAATTTAGATGCGTTTACCCTGCTGTAAGCGTGGCATCAACTTTAGTGATAAATCTTATCAAAGCTATATCGATCGTGAATTAGAAGGATTGAATGTATATGTTGGTAAAAATTCAGTTGCAGAGTATGAAGGTATAAGTGCCGACTTATTAAAGCAAAATAAGGGGCAAGATTGGACAAAAGATGCTTTTGCACTAGGGACAGGTGCAACTGTAGGGGCTTTGGCTGGTGTTGGCGCTTCAGCAGTTGCGACCTCAGTATTTGCGCCGGCTAGTATTTGGACAACTATCCACAGCATTCCTTTGATTGGGGGCTTGGTGGGCAGTTCAACGGGTATTGTTGTCAGTGCAGGGTACTACTCATTACTAACATTTGCTGCTCCTGTTGGACTGGGAGTATTAGCAACTGTCGGGATTTACAGCGGTCTGACGGGCTGGAAAAATCAAGAAGAAGCGGCCAAGATGAGCAAGTTTTTATCAGAGATAATTATTGCTGCTTTACCAATGGCTTGGATTGATGGTCAATTAGATGACAAGGAGGAAGATACTATAGATAGATTGATGACTACCTCCGGTATGAGAAAGGAAGAGCGAGATTTAGTTCGCAAAGCCATAGAACAACGGCAAAAATTTGATGAAATCATGACAACGAGTATTCCTTTTGATGAAGAACATCGGGAAAAAAGTTGTAGTCAAAGCAATAAAGAGCGACTAAAGCATCGCCTAATATTATGTACAGCTTGGGAGATTGCCGTTGCTGATGGCAAAATTGATTTGTCAGAATTACATCTTCATAACTGCATGGCAGATAAGCTAGGTATTTCTCGTGAGGAGGTGAAAGAAATCCGGCGGGCGATAAACATCAAGCATGAGCAAGAGCTTTGGCTGACGGAAGCCTTAGAACCAAAGGGTTCCAAGACTAAGTTATTGAGCGTCCGCGAACAATACCGCCTCCAACCAGCAGCGGATAATCTTTAGTCTTTGATAACAATTTATCTAGTTAAGTGAGCAAGGGCTAAAAAAACAGAATACTCAGATACCCGACTTCTTAAAGAAGTCGGGTATCTGAGTATTCTGATAACGCACATTTAAAGGCTGAGCCTTCTACTTCTGATGCGACACCTCAATCACGGTGTGCACGTTCCCGCGTGGCGAAAAATCGCCCTTAATCGTCGCTTCCAGCGGCGCGCAAGCCGCCACAAAATCGTCTAAAATTTGATTGATCGATTCTTCGTGAGAAATGTAGCGATCGCGATAACTGTTGACGTACAGTTTCAGCGCCTTTAACTCTACCACCCGCTCGTCTGGCACGTAAGTAACGTGAATAGTCGCAAAATCGGGATAGCCAGAAAACGGACACTTGCAAGTAAACTCTGGCAACGTAATGTTAATCGAGTAGCGCCGCCCGACTCGCGGATTCGGGAAAGTAATTAACTCCCCTTCCAAAATCTGGCGTTCGCCGTATTTCATTTCTTCGGTGCTTGACTTTTGCGACATAGTTTGTTCCGGTGCGTGCTTATTCATAGCGATCGACTAAAAACTTGTAACATTAAATTAATTTTACGTTCAATATCTGTAACAAATATCTTGACGAATTGTGTTGCGATCGATCTAATTGCAAATAGTCTCAGGCTAAACTAAAACAAGTTCACCCTCGCCATCTACAATTATGCAAAATACTACCTTATCTGACAATACTTCCCCTGAAAACTCAAATAGTTACTCTCCATCAGTACCAATTTCCCTCTATCGAGAAGTCACGGCAGAGCTGCAAGCAGCCCAAGCGATGGTGGACTCCCTCAAAACCCACAATCAGCAATTAGTCCAACAAAATCAACAACTGCGGCGAGAAGTAGAAACAGTTGTTCAAGTATCCCAACAGTTACAGCAAGTAGTCAACTCGGCTCAGAGTATTACCCAGACAGGGATGCCTCAAATGCCGTCAGTCAAATTCGATTTCAGCGTTCAACCACCGCCCCCACCACCTGTAACCTCGCAGGCTAACTCTGCCATACCTCAACCACCTCAGACAGTGGCTTTCCCCTTCCCACTACCGGAACCGGAGCCAACAGCCTCCTCGATGCCCCAGCCACTTCCCGAAAAATTATTTACAGAGGTGCCGGAAACTCCTTACCGCGTGCGATCGCAACTCAAAAAAACCTCAGACTTAAGCGGATTGTGGTTGGCGATCGCGATTTTTCTGATTGTGATTGCAGCTTTCGGTGCAGGTTATTTAGTTGTTCGCCCTTTATTAATGAAAAAGTAAATTCCAACAAGAATCCCACGGCTCAAGCCGTGGGATTTTAAACAAAACCTAGCATAAATTGTTCAAAGTTACGCTAATTGGCCATCATCCTCTGGCGGCAATCGTTTCTACTGAACGAGGGGCATACTGCTCTTCACAAGCAGAACCTACGATTCCCACCCCTGGATCGAAACCGCGCGTGAACTCAGTGAGTTTTACCTGTTTAGCTTCCAAAGCTGTCTGTAGCACCTTCATGGCTCGGTGAGGGTCGCCGGCTCCGCAGAAAAATAAGTCTGCAGCAAAATAACCGTGTTCAGGCCAAGTATGGATTGCTATATGGGACTCTGCCAAAGTAGCAGTAGCTGTCACTCCGTGAGGACTAAACTGGTGTACGCACAAATCGATGAGAGTAGCTCCTCCGGCTTCGATCGCATCGAGAATAGCGCGGCGGATACGTTCAGGATCGTTGAGCAGGTCTCCAGGAGACTGCCAAGCATCAGCGACCAGATGGGTTCCCAATTGTTTCATTCTGCGGGGTTTTACCTCTATTGATTTTTAAGTCTCAAACCTTTTAACCATAGCACGGTCTCAAAAATTTTGCAAGTATCTTTCACAAAGAAAGATGAAGATTAGGAGGATGGAGTCCTAAGTCGTAAATGTGGGGGTTTGGGACTTGGGCTGGCGATCGCGCGTCAAATTGTAATTGTGGAACCGCACGGCGATCGCCCTGACTGCTTATGCTGGAGACTTTAATCAGAACCAAGCTCTTGCTGCTGGGTTTCAACATCATGTTGCAAAACCTGTCTAAGCGAATTAGTTAGTCAAAGCAATGCTGAAATTGCCTCTGAGACTGCATCGCTGAGTCCGAATTTTCATAGATTGTCAACAGATTGTCCATCGCCGACAATCTCTATCAACCCGCCCCCCACAACCGATAACTGAATTCAGAATTCAGACTCTTGAATTCTTTCTTGTCAAAAGTTGTGAGTTTTAAATTAAAGATTATTTAACTTAAAACTCACAACTCTTTTTCCTGAATCAACTTATCAATCCCGGCTGTGAGTAGCTCCATTCGGCAAAATCGCCCCGCCCAAAGCTGCTTCATTCAAATTATCAACATTCAAGCTGGCCCCAATCAAATTAGCCTCCGACAAATTAGTTCCTGTCAAATTCGCCCCTGTCAGAGAACTTAGGAGCAAACCCGCTCCCGACAAATTGGCGTGACTCAAATTCGCCCCCCGCAAATCCGCTTCCAGCAAGCTAGCACCTGCCAAATTCGCACCGCTCAAGTTAGCTCCCCGCAAAGAAGCTTTGTTCAAATTCGCAGCCCTCAAATCAGCATTGTGCAGAATCAAACCATTTAAATTAGCTTTACTCAAATTAGCTCCCTGCAAGTCGGCACCGCTCAAATTAGAACCATTTAGATTGGCAGATTGCAAGTCAGCACCGCTCAAGTCGGCACCGCTCAAATTAGCAGCGCAAATAGAAGCCTCCCGCAGACTTGCTTCGCTCAAACAAGCCCCAACTAAATTGACGCCGCTGAGATTTCCGCGATTGAGATAAGCCCGAGTTAAAGTTGCTCCGCTCAGGTTGGCTCCGTTCAAATCTACCTCGCTGAGAATGGCTCTCGTCAGATTTGCTCTGCTTAAATCAACTCCGCTCATAATTGCTCGGCTCAGCGTCGCCCCGCTCAAATTAGCCTCAGTTAGTTTCGAGCCACTTAGCAAACAAGCTCCTACTAAACTCGCTCCCGTCATCACAGCTTTGCTCAAGTCAGCCTGAGACAATATTGCTCCGCTGAGATTGGCCCCGCTAAAATCTGCGCCGAGCGCCACAGTTCCAGTGAAACTAGAACTCCCCAGGTTAGCTTCAATTAATTTCGCCTTACACAAATTAGCTCCGCTCAAGTCGGCGGCGTTTAAATTAGCTCCAATCAGTTTGCTTTTAATTAAGTTAGCACCTTTCAAATTAGCGCTGCTCAAATTTGTTCTACTGAGATTAGCATCACTCAAATGAGCTGCAATGAGGTTGGCTCCTCGAAAATCTCGTTCCCCGTTTCTATGTCTAATTAAAAGTTCATCGGCACTTAAAAGTTCAGTGAAATTCATAAAAAAATTGAGTGAGTTTCCTTAATTTCTCGATGTTCTATGTTGTCTGAAAATTTGTACTATCGTGTTTGGCAGTAAGTCTTTTCAACCTATACTGCCACATTAACAATTGTCAAAACTGGTTGATTCCTAGCATCACCCTGCTAACCTAGTTATAACTTACGAAAATAAACCGGGTTATGGTATAATCTGAGGTTTGCCAGCGCGGCAGTCATGAAGAAACCGAGTTTCTCGCCCCCTGTAAGCCCTGTAAGTCTTATTTGGCTAGTAATTATTTAGCCGTTGATGTTAGTTGTTAATTGTTAGTTGTATTTATACTAACTGCTAACTACTAATATTACCTGCTAACTAATTACCAAAATACCGATAAGTGGTCGATCGCTCTTGTAAAGATAGATCGAATAATTGGGGTATTGCTGGTGGCATCCGCGCCACCTTCTGACCGGAAAAATTGCTGGTACTGGCGATCGAATTTATTAGTGCAATCAAGAAACAAGATATCGGAGCTTCAACCCCAAATGCCTTCTACATAAGTGCCTTCTATCTTCGATCGCCCCTGAAAGCAGAGCTCGGTCAGCTCAGCTAGTTTCACCTCCCCCCACTGTGCTGCGCGCAGCGTGAAACCCAACAGGAAGGCTGCTTCCCTCGGAGTGCTGAGCGAGTCGCAGGCAAAGCAAACAATACGCTGCGCTGAGCCTGAGATTTCGCGAAAAAACGAGCCGCGAGCCATTGTGCTCCCGCGCTGCTGTGCTTGCTGTTAATCTTTACTCGATCCATGAGCGCTTGCGGTTCTAATTTACAGAACACCGGACACCAGACGCGCTCCCGGACATCAAAGCTGTTCCTGGGCTTCTCAAATGTTTCGCTGAGGCATTCCCAGAAAAACTGTATTCCTGTAGCAGGTATTGCCAACGGCAATTCGGCTGCTACAGCCAACTAATGACCAGCCTAAGTCTTGCCCGAAGGCTCCGACAATTATTACTATTCTAATATTTGCCGACCACCGCAGGCATTTCTGGGCGCGCAGGACTGGGTACTTCACCTGTATAAGTTGGTGAAATTAGCCACCCCATAATTAAAGATAGTCGCTCTTTGACTAACTGGGCAATATCTGCTGTAATTTATGTCATCAAATTTGATAATACTGCAGGGTTTGCAATCGAGCTGTAGTGAGTGTTACAGAGTAAAAAACTGCTGCTGATTTAGGCTATAAAAATTAAGGGAGCCGATCGATCCTCCGGCGCAAAGCCCAGCTCACTGATTGAGCCCCTAATCCAAATTAAACTTTTGACAGGGAGCTTTTTTAACTTTCCAGAACAAAACAAAAGCCAGCTTTCAGAGAAAAAGCCGACTTTTGAGATAATTTTACGGACGAAGCGTAAAACCGCTAGCTCGCCGCTGTTGCTTGGATCGCTTTCTACAATCCGAGTGCGCGAGTGCGACTACTCAGCAGAAAGTAGAAACCATACCCAAACAAAGTCTGAATGATTAAATCCGACGGTTGCCCGTAACGCCCTGATTGGGATCGTAAATACCAGGCGTAGTATCAACCCCTGGAGTGCCCGGTGCGCCGTAATCAGCCCGAGCACTATCGACGCTGGGATAGTCGTAGGTGTTCCAATGTTGAATACCTCCGCGGCTCAGAATGCTTTCGGCTTTAGCGACTTCTGCTTCGCTGCCGTCAACCAGTACCAAGTAATCTCCTCTGGCCACGCGATCGTTGTATGCTCTAGCTTCCTCTTCGGGAATTCCCATACCGACTAAAGCTCCGATCAAGCCCCCTGCTGCCGCACCCAAAGCCGTACCGGCGAGTGTAGTGGCGATCGCCGTAGCTGAGGCTCCTGCCAGCATAATCGGCCCGATGCCCGGAATTGCCACTAGGCCCAGACCTACCAACAAGCCTGTCAAACCGCCCAAAGTGCCACCTGTCAGGGCGCCTTTTGTGGCCCCTTCATCGGCCTTGTTGTCCGTGCTGTCGTGCACGTCAATGCCTGCGATGTCGCCTTTGGAGTCAGCATCCTTAGCGATGACCGAAACCCGATTCATGTCGAAACCTGCAGTTCTCAGTTCTCCCAGTGCGTGTTCCGTCTCGCGGCGGGTTGAAAATACTCCCACGGCGCGCTTCTGGCGACCAGAAGCTCTGCGGCCGGTGTCTGCTGGCACATCGTAAATGCCCCAATCCTGAATGCCCCGCACGCTCATAATTCCTTCGGCTGTGGCAAGTTCGGCATCTGTACCTTCTACGAATACCAAATATTCTCCGCGCGAGACGCGATCGTTATAAGCTTTAGCTTGATCTTCGGGAACTCCCAAACCGACCAAACCGCCGACCAAACCGCCTGCTGCAGCCCCGATCGCGCCTCCGACTACAGTATCTGCCAGCAGAGTGGCGATCGCACCCCCCGCCATCACCGGGCCAACTCCCGGAATCGCTAGCGCTCCAATGCTTCCGAGTAACCCAATCAAACCGCCCGTCACGACTCCCGCTGTCGCCCCTGCTTTTGCGCCACCACCGACTTTCTCGTCGGTACTCTTACCAGCGCTAGCGCCCGCAATTTCGCTGTTATCTAGCTTTTCCCCAACTACCGAAACTTTATTCATCGGAAACCCGGTACTTTGCAGCTCCATCAGGGCTAGTTCCGTATCTCGGTAATTAGAAAATGCTCCTACAGCTCGCTTGTGTTGACCTAAAGCCATTTTTTTTCTCCTGCAAAATATACTGCTTTTACACAACCACAGAATTTATGCTCTGCCATCAATCACATTTAGTCATTTTTTACCAACATTTTTCATCGGTCGCTGGGAATAACTTCCCACTCTATCTTCAGGTTGGTTTCCCACTAATTGTCCGGGATGGGAAATCGGAAATTGGGAAGGGGAAGTTGCAGGTATTGTGCGAGTTTTGAATGCGTGAATTTAAAATTCAATTTAAACTCTTTCACTTAAAACCCAGCTCTCCCTAGAGAGTCACCTAAGCCTTGTAATCTGCTCCGCAAGCAATCTTACAATGCCAAACTTTACCCTCTTCCCTCAGACTTCTCTCCTACTAGATAACTACATCTTTCCCTCGGACTTCTTCCGGCTAATTTATTGATTGCTGCTAGGCGATGCGGGTGCAGCAGGGGCGACAACAGCCGTAACATTCACATCTTTGACACCCTTAATCTCTTTAGCTAGCGGCTCAATTTTAGCTAGATCAGTTTGATTGGGAACTGTGCCACCTACGGTGACAAGCCCGTCTTTTGCCTCCACAGTTAGCTGACCTTTAGTGATGTTTACTTCTAACTTGGAGCGCACTTGACTTTGGAGGTCGCCATCGGCTCTGATTGCATCGCCCCCCGTCACATTGTTGCGCTGTTCTCTGGCCCTGATATCAGAATTTGCTTGTGCTCTGCGAATCTCGCTAGTGGCGTCATCCTGAGTTTTTTGAACAGTGTCGCCAGGGGGCGGGCTAGTGGTATTTTGTGTGGGAGAATTAGGAGCATCAGCGCTAGTTTTAGCCCCGTCGCTGCAAGCCACACCTCCAAATAATAAGATGCCGCTGAGGAGAATTGGTGTTAGTTTGTTCATAATAGGTTAATACCCTCCGGGTAAGCTTTCAATGAGGCTGACTTGGTGGAGCCAGATGGGAGCGAGATGGAGCAAGACAGCATCTTTGTTTCTGCTTTCTGGTTTGTGCTTTCTGCAATTTAAAAATCCTTATATCAAATATATAAACTTGAGCAAGTATCTACATCGCTCCACGGGTGTAAATTTTATCTATGTCGTTAGATAGAGTACAAAAAATACAATAAGGTCTTACCTGAAATCAAGCGTAATTTAGTTCTGACTACATTCTTCCTCAAAAACGCGGTTGATGGGAATCTTTTTTGTTGCCCAAGTCAAGATTTTCCTGAACACTCAGTTGCCAAGCATAAGTTTTATTAATAAATAATATAACCGCTCCCCACTCGTTTTTCTCTCTTTCCTGGAATCTGTGACTTATTCCTTCAACATTTCTCCGTTAAATCTGTTAAATATCGTACACTACTCATTACCCAACTTCCTGCTTCAAAATAAACGAAAAGAGTCGAGAAATTTTTGAGCATTTTCTGGTTTTGAGGTAGTGGCTACCAGCCCATAAACGCGCGTTTCTACCAAAAAAACTTGACCTACACCTACAGGTTCAGTAGGGGAAAGCGGCTGAAACTCAAACTCTTTTCCCGGATAGCCTCCGAGGGAAATATCCCGCACTTGCAAGACTTTAGCATTCGCCCCTACGACGAAAAAATCAACTGCACTATTTAAAGTTATTCTGATATTATTGATATTATTGTTAGTCAGGCGAAAATCTAGGTCAAAGTATTGAAGCAAATAAGTTTCTTTGTTTTTTAAGTTCGATCGATATGTATGAGCAATAATTTGATTTGAAAAAATTTCAGAATTAATTTTGGGATTTGCCGGCATATCGATCGCAAACTGACCCATCGCTGAGCAAAATGGCTGCCACTCTGGCGTCGGAATGGCTGTCTGTAGCGGGGCTGGTTGAGATGCAGCAGGACGGGCAAACTTGACAGGGTATGAAAGTAATGTAGCAGTAACTAGAAGTAAATACAGAAATTTCATTTGGGTAAGAAATATATTTCCCCGATCTGCGCTAGCCTAGAAATATATCCGCAAAGGGGGGATTTATGCTGAATATTATATTTACTCAACGGCGAGGCAACTCTCAAGGACGCTCTAAAACCAGTAAAACCAGTAAAACCAGTAAAACCAATATACTCGCTGCTGTAAATACTTGGCTAGCTGTGTGTCTGCTGTCTGCTGTCACAGCTTGTGCAAACAGCCCCAACAGCAAGGCACTTGAAGAATCTTTAGCCGCCGATCCGAAATTAAAACAAAATCCAGTGGTTTTCTCTTCCCCGCCACCAGCGACAACAATTGAGACAAACTCTACCGCCAAACTTCCTTCCGATTTCCCGACAGAGATTCCACTCTATCCTAACGCTGAGTTAATCGAAGTTGGGGGGCAAACCGATCCGTCGCAAAAAAATGTGCGGCTGCGCTGGGAAAGCACAGATCCTGTTAATTCGGTTCAAAACTTTTACTCCACAGAGTTTGGGCGTCGCAACTGGGAAATAGTCAGCCGCCCCACCGCCGAGGGACAAGGTTCTTTGGTAGCAACGCGAGATAATTTACGGGTAACAGTGTCGCTTTCTCCTACTCAGAAAGTAGGGGGTTCTACAGAATTTGCGATCGACTACAGCAAAGAGGGCCCAGAAATGGCCGCCAGTCCCCAACCTAACAATTCCGAGTCTAGCGCATCTTCAACCGCTTCACCAACTCCCTCTAATTCAGAGAGAACTACTTCCACACCATCCGCCTCGGCAAAATCAGCAAACGTTAGCCAACTAGACACCCAAATTCCTCAACAGTTGCGACAGTATGTGGCAGATTTAAGTCAGTTGGAAGTGCTGAAAGTGCGATCGACAGAAAGTGCTAATTTAGAAACTGGCAACACTTTGCCCAAACCCAACAAAATTATTACTCGCCGCGAATACGCCCGCTGGTTAGTAGCAGCTAACAACCAGATTTATGCTAGCCGTCAAGCCAAACAAATTAGATTAGCAGTAGACTCTAGCGAACCAGCCTTTTCTGACGTATCCAAAACTGACCCGGATTTTTCAGCAATTCAAGGTTTAGCAGAAGCCGGTGTAATTCCGAGTTCGCTTTCTGGAGAAACTAAAGATGTGAAATTTCGCCCGGATGCACCTTTAACTCGCGAAACAATGATTCTCTGGAAAGTGCCTTTAGATACTCGTCAAGTTTTGCCGACAGCTAACATTGACGGAGTGAAAGAAAAGTGGGGTTTTCAAGATGCTTCTAAGATTGATTCCCAGGCGTCGCGGGCAGTTTTAGCTGATTTTAACAATGGAGATTTGGCGAATATTCGCCGGGTTTTTGGTTTTACTACTCTGTTTCAGCCGAAGAAATCAGTGACTCGCGCCGAAGCTGCTGCTAGTTTGTGGTATTTTGGCGTTCAAGATCAGGGATTGTCTGCTAAAGATGCCCTGGAAGCAAAGTCTCCACCTGCTGAGTAGAGTTGTTTGGGGTTGTTAAAAGTTTTGAACACAGCATCTACTTAGCCAAAACAAAGCAACCGGGTTTTTTTTCTGTAAGCAAACCCGGTTTTTGCGTCCTAGACTGACGAAATTGTACCAATTTTCGATCGATCGGCGTGCGATCGCCCGCCACAAAAATTTCAGCTTGAGTTTCTAGGATTTCTGTGAATATGGCTGACCCAGCAACCGACTTTTATCTACGAAAATGCCCAATACAACGCGAGGCATATCCGCTGAAAAACCTTGTTTCTTTAATTCCTATGGGCGAGTCATCGTAAAAAATTATTCCTGAAATAATACATCGGCTTTTCTGTCCTTGTGGCCTACCCTAGGGGATAGATTTTTTTTTAATCTTAATTTCTGTATCCTGCCATACAACCGCTCCATTTTGCGGGCAAATTTTCAACATATTTTAACTAATATGGTTTCCGGTTGTATCGGAATTATTTAACCGCAGAGGGCGCTCCAGAACGCAGAGGGAGAGAATACAGAGAGGAATAATTCCGATGCTACCGGATTTGATATAACACTTTCTTCAAAACTCTCAGTAGGATTCCGGATGGCTTAGCGGCCTTAACGATAAATGAAAAACAGTGTTTGAGCTCTTGGAGAGCATTTTTTAATGTACGATATTACCTTATTTACCCCGCAAGACATGGCGAAATGCAGCTTAGTCCTGCGCCAGTTCGGTAGAAATACTGCTAGTATGGAAGCCAGCAGCCAGAAGATTGTTAACTATATTTACCGACATTTTTGCGATTCGCAAACTGGAGAAAATACCTGTGCCTTAGTGCGTTT
The DNA here is from genome assembly GCF_036701935.1 of Microcoleus sp. M2_D5. Lineage (NCBI taxonomy): Bacteria > Bacillati > Cyanobacteriota > Cyanophyceae > Oscillatoriales > Microcoleaceae > Microcoleus > Microcoleus sp. M2_D5. The sequence continues at coordinate 11,306 of NZ_JAUBRP010000088.1, forward strand.
GTTCAAAACTCATCCCTACGGGGAATTAGAAGACTCATTGCAACAATCCGCGCGCCGCTTGATGAAGGGCAATTCCCCCGGCGCCGACATGAAATGTTGGACTCTGCTAGCAGCAGCAGGCACAGAACCGCAGTGGAATTATCGGCACACCGCAGCAGAAAATACAGCTATTCCATTAGTTAGCACAAAATTAGTGGCTCAAATGCCAGCGATTTCAGAAATAATCCGGCAGTTTGGTTTAGACATTCCTACATTCCTCGGAATTGAGCGAGAAAGGTTTCTGCAATTAGAACCGGCAGTATTAAATATTTTTCACGTATCAGAGGCAAAAGGCAGCCCCTTTATTCCCGATCAAAATTCTTTAATTATCCCCTACCACGTCAAGTCGGTCTTGGGATTTGGGGGACTTCTGCCGTCAGGAAGTGTGTTTGCGGTAGTGATGTTCCTCAAAGTTAAAATTCCCCAAAGCACGGCTGAAATGTTTAAAGATTTGGCACTTAGTGTCAAAACCGCATTATCCATGCCCGAAAAAAAAAGTCTTGTTAACTCTTCAGAAACTTCTAAATTTTTTGTTACTAATAACCATCTTGCAGAAACCCAATTACTTGAATATCAAGTGGCTAATTTAATTCAATTGCTGGACTTTTCAGAACAAGAAATGCTCAGACAAGCCGCTCGTTTTCAAGAGAAAATTGACAATTTACAGCGCGAACTTGCCGAGTACAAAAATAAGGAAGAAGCTTTCAAAGTAAGCCAAATTTTATTTACAGGCATCCTCAATCTTCCCAAAGATGCTATTGTGCGCGTAGATAAAAATAAAGGAATTCAGCGTTTTAATCAAGGGGAAGAACAAATTTAAACCAAGCTCTGTGTTTAGGAATGAGAATTATATAACTTCCACTCTTGAAAGTGGGATGGGCGTCCCTCCCGTCATGAGTGGACGGGCTATAAGAGCCCATCCCACAATAACAATTAAAATTGTAAGTTATTTAATTCGCGATCCTTAGCAACCAGGCTGACGGGGTTGTCACCCGGTCAGAGCAATAGGTAAAGTTAAATGAAATTTTAATAAAATTGAAAAAAGTCAAAAGTAAGAAAGCTTTCAGTAAAAACAAGTTTTTTTACTTTTAGCTTTTGACTTTTGACTTTTAGCACATCGAGTATTCAACTCAAAACTCAAAACTCTTAAGGCGCTGCTGCTGCCCTGCGGTTGGCAACAATCAGGTTAGCCTGATATTCTGCCGCTTTTTGCTGAGCCTTTTGATAGTTAGGGCTGGTTGACGGTACGGCTCTCATGAGCTTAACCGCTTGCTGCCACTCGCTTGCTACTGCGATCCACTCATTTTGAGACTGAGCCTTCTGGGCCGAAATTGCTGCCTTCTGAGCTGTGTTAACGGCTTCTCTCCAAGAGTCAGGCTTAGGCGCGGCGGCTTTTGGTGCAGGAGAAGCTGGAGCTGGGCTTGCTGGCGCTGTAGCAGTGGGCTCTGGTTTTGGTGCAGGTGAGGCTGCCTGTGGGGGGCCCGGAGATGCGGCGGTCGAGGATGGAGCGGCTTTAGAAGGGGGAGATGAGGGTTGGGGGGAGGGGGAAGCAGCTTCGGGGGCTATCGGTTCTGGGTTCGAGTCGCCGAAGGGGAAAGTTTTAGTAAAGAAAAGCCCTGCGATCGCCGCCAGAGGTACTAAGATACCCACAGGTATTACCCATTTGGGAAATTGTTTTTTCGGAGGCGGGGCTTGCTCTTCGTCTTCGTCTTCGTCTTCCTCGTCGTCATCTCGATCGAATTCTCCTTCTTGATAATAGTCTTCCTCTTCGGGCTCGACATCATTTAAACCTACAGAGTCGTCAGGCATTCCACTATCCAAGGGGTAAGGCATTGAATCTGCAGGCATCAGATCGATTTCATCTTCCCACGCAGGCTCACCGTCACCTGTTCGACGCCCGTAAACCTTTACAGTGTGAATTGATTCGAGTCCCAGCTTCGTCATGCCGGTGCGGATGAAATCGACCAATACCATTTGATCCGGTACTTTGTCTGCCTCCAGAATTATGTGGAGGCAGCCGTTGTCCCGCGTCACATCGGCGTTGATGCCTTTGGGTTTGAGTGTACGGTTGATGCTAGATGCGATCGCTTTTGGATCGCCTTGCTTGAGCAGTTCCCGCGGGTTGTGTTGTGTCATGGGTAGCGCTCTTTTTTTGGGGGGGGTGGAGAGCCGGCAAATAATATTAACCGATCGGCATTTCGGCGGACAATATTTATTTACCACATTAACTTCTACTTTGGCATTCTGAGAGTATTTCTAGTATCTATTGACCTTTGGCCCCGCGATCGGGCATCAAGCAGATAGCCGAAGAAAGAAATTTGTTGTAAAAATTTACAGTAAGGGGCCGCTCCTGTGCCCTGTCGCGCATCAGCGAAACAAGCTAGAAAGTTCAATAACTTTGGTTTGCAGGGTTGAGATTTCTTCCCGGCCCCGCTTTAAAGAAGCTTCTAACTCTAGCAGCAAAGGCAAACTTTTTTGCAGTTTTTCTAAGCTGGCGTTCTTGACTTCTTGACGAAAATAGTATACTCGTTTCGGATTGCCGAGTTCTAGAGCTTGAGCAATTTTATCATCGCGATCGCCCGCTTGGATCATCGCCTTTACCCACAGCCAAGTCCGAAACTTACCAGTCAAGCCCGCCACAATCCTCAAACCAGGCTCGCTGCGGGCAGTTAAGCCGGCCAGTAAATCCAAAGCGGCCCAGGTATTGCCCTCGCGAATCGCATCGGCTAGCTGGAAGGTATTCTGGGCGTGACAGTGCACGAGTGCGGCAACTTCCTCCGGGTTCAGAGGTTGGCTGCGGTTGCCCGCAAACAGCAGCAATTTTTCGAGTTCGCTGTATAGCCCGCGGGTATCGCTGCCGATGGATTCGGCCAAAAGTTCGATCGCTGTGGCGGTCAATTTGACGTTCATTTCGCCTGCGACTTGGCGCACCCGCTGGGCTAATTCTTTGTCATTCCAAGGCGGAATCGGCGAAAATTCCCGCACTTGGGCGGACTTGAAGAGTAACTTGGTAGATTTGAGCCGGCTGTCGGGTTTTTTGACGGATGTCAGCAGCAGCACGGTGGTAGGGGGAATCACCGGCAGCGTCCGTTCCAATTGCGCTAACAGTTCAGGAGAGCACTGCTGCGTTACAGTCGTATTTGCCAGCCAGACAAAACGGCTGCCGGTACCGAAGGGCGGCGTTAAGGCTCGATCGAGCCCTTCGACCACAGCGTCGGCTCGATCGGCAATAATTTTGTCATAGTTAAAACTAGCCCAGTTGGGGTCGAGGACTGTTTGGCGCAAACTTGTCACAGCCTGGGCCATCGCAAAGTCGTCTTCCCCCCAAAACAGGTAAATTTGCATAAAGAACGCTCAGTAGCCAAAAAAATCGGAGTTGCAGGCGAGGCTTGTCCAACATATCCTGAATAGGGCTGTTGGAAGCCCGCGCCATAATATAAAATTTGGTGTGGGAGTTTGTCACCGCGAGGAAATCAAGATTGGATGATACTTATCAAGCTTACGTAAATCGGGTGGCGCGAATGACGCTGCTGGACTCCTACAAGTCCCAGGTGGAACACATTCAGGAATCTCCAAAATTTAAGCCCGACGAAACTGGCCGGAGAGATCCTGTACCTTTTCCAGGTTATTCGGTGATTACGCCCCCTGCGGGGGAAGATGCAGAAAATGCTGCATTTTACAGTAATTTGCACTCGATCCAACAACGGCTATTGCAGGAAGTAGCGGAGGGTGCGATCGTGGCACTGCCTCCTGATACCTTCCATTTAACCGTAGCCGATTTGATTTGGAACAGCGCTTTTCGAGATGCCTCTGATAAAAATCCCGAATTTGAGGAGCAACTGCGCTCGCGCATGGCAGATCGTTTTGCCGCCTGCAAACCCTTGGCGGGCGGCGCTCCCATTCGCTGGATAGTGCTGGGGTTGATGGTGATGACTAGAGCTGTGGGTGTTTGTTTGGCACCGACGGACGAAAACTCTTACAAGCAAATTCTGGAGTTTCGCCGATCGATCTATCAAAATCCCGATTTAATTGCTTTAGGAATTGAACAGCAATATCATTTTACGGCCCACATTACTCTGGCTTATTTTGGGGACATCGGGCCGAACTTAGACCGCGATCGCTTGTGCGCTTTGCTGTCTGAGTTAAACGAGCAATGGCTGGACACGCCGCAAGAACAGTCCGTACACCGAGTGGAACTGCGGAAGTTTGAGGACATGGCTACCTACCTCCGGCAACCCGACTGGCCTGTTTTTGAGTTTTAACGAAGGAAGAGGGAAGAGGGAAGTTCGGCAACGGATTCTGTAACGGATGTAACGGATGTAACGGATGTCAGTCCGAGGGAATAAGGAAGAGGATCGATGTGAAGATTTTTTCCCATCTCCCACTCTTCCCATCTCCCACTCTCTCTCCCCCTCTCCCCTGTGGCAATAGTCAGGATATTGCCTATTAAATGCTTTAATTATTTTTGTTTGACCGTAAAGTCAAGGAAAAAAATTATGAAAAACCAGGAAAAATCAGTAATTCTGGTTTTTTACTTTTTGCTTAAAAAGTGACAGTACACGTTGTTGGTATAGGTTTAGATGGAGCTGCTGGGCTGAGCGAATCGGCGCGGCAGGTTGTAGAAATGGCCGCTCTGTTAATAGGGAGCGAGCGCCATTTGAGCTATTTTCCCCAGCACGACGGAGAGCGCTGGGCGTTGGAAGATTTGACCGAAGCAATTCTGGAAATTCGGCGCTGGTGGGCGACCCAAGCCGAATTGGAACCCTCTGCAGGGACGGTGGAACCCCGCGATCGACCGATCGTAATTTTAGTGGCCGGCGACCCGCTGTTCTACGGCTGGGGAAAGTTGTTAATTTCCCAATTGCCGGCAGAAAAATTGACTTTTCACCCCCACATCAGTTCTGTGCAGTTGGCTTTTAACCGCTTGCAAATCCCTTGGCAAGATGCTCATTGTGTAGGCTCTCAAGGACGCTATTTTGAGGAGCTGACGGCGAAGCTGAAGCTCGGTGTGGAGAAGATTGCGGTGCTGGCGGACGAAGCTCATACTCCGGCTTTACTGGCAAGTTTGGTGAAAGCTCTAGATTTGCCGACACGCTACAAGTTTTGGGTTTGCGAAAATTTGGGGGCTGCCGAGGAACGGGTAAGCCCTAAGTCTCTGGAAGCTTTGCTGGGAGAGTCTTTTGCACCGCTGAGCGTGGTGGTGATGCTCCGGGAACCTCCGCCGGGGACGGAACCTTTGGATTTGGAAAAGTTGCCTTTGTTGGGAATACCGGATGCAGCTTTTATCGGTTGTGGCGACAAGCCTGGTTTGACGGTGGAACGGGAAGTGCGGGTGTTGGTTTTGGCACAATTGGCTTTGCAACCGGGACAAGTTGTCTGGGATGTGGGTGCTGGTAATGGTTCTGTGTCGATCGAGATTGCTCGTTTATTCCCGCAGTCTGAGGTGTACGCGATCGAACAAACGGCTTCTGGTACTTGCGCGATCGAGTTCAACTATGGCCGTTTTGGGCTGCAAAATGTGTTCTCGATTCACGGAACCGCCCCGGAAATCTTGCACCGCTTGCGTCCTCCGCACCGGATTTTTATTGGCGGTAGTGGCGGAGGGTTGACTAAAATTTTGGGCGTTTGCGCGCTGCGGCTGCTCCCTGGAGGCTCGATCGTCCTGGTTTTGGATGCTTTTGAGGATATTGCTACTGTTTTGAGCTGGATGGGCGATCGGGTGCGCCGCGAACCGCACTGGAGTTACCGAATCGTGCAAGCGCAGCTATCGCGTTCTGTGGCTGGGGGGAATTCAACTCGTTTTGACGCGCTGCGGCCAGTTTCGATTGTGACGATCGATCGACACTTGAATTAATGTCTGAATTTTAACCGCCGAGTAACGCAAATTAATGCCTGTGTTATCTGTGTTTTTTGTGGTTTTAGTTCTCGCTTGATTGAATCTAATCTTTTTTTACCGCAGAGGGCGCAGAGGAAGAGAGGAAGAGAGGAAGAGAGGAAGAGAGGAAGAGAAGAGGTAATTTTAAAGGGGTTTGGGGTATTAGGTTTTAATTTTTAATTAAGAACAGTACGGCTGCTGTTGCTAGCAGTAGAAGAATTCCGGCGGCACCGGCTAGGGGTTTTGCTGCTATTCCTGTAATCCATTCTGGTGCGCGGTCTGTGGGATTAATTGCGCCTTCTGTATCTACGGTAGTTATACCCCAAATCCAAGCTGCGTGAATGCCGATCGCCAATCCTAAACTGCCGTTGTCGGCGATGCGGGCTAATGTTAAAACCATCCCCATCAGCCACAATCCGGGCAGTTGCGGTAGAGTTTCTTTGGCGGCCCAAATTAGGTGGGCGATCGCGAAAATGAAACTGGCGATCGCTGCTGCGATTAGCACTGAGTAATCTTGCTGGAGGATTGTTTGCAAGCAGCCGCGAAAGATTAACTCTTCTGTGGCGCTAATCCACAGTCCTAATAACAGAGTCAGCAGACTAGCAGGGTTAACGATTAAAGTCCAAAAATTAAGTTTTTTTTCGCCTGTTTCTGTGGAAGTTTCGCTTTGTTTTATATCGAGCCAGCCTGCGGTTAATTGCAGACCGAATAAAATTACTAAGCTGATTATTCCTAATCCTAATCCCCGCATTAATGACATCAAAACTGCGGGTTGCAATTCCCAACCCCAGTTAGTAAAAGATGTGTTTTCTATCCAACTTGTAGCCCATAAAATGAAGGGGACAATCGCGTAGAGGGAAGCTAGTAAAGGTAATTTTTTGTTTCCCAGGGGTTGGGGTGGATGCCATTTGAGGGCGATCGCCAGGACAATCGCTACGGGAAGCCACACAACAATCCAAGTTGAGAAAAACAAGATTATTTTGACAATTGCTGGTATTGACGGCGACAGCAATCGCAGGTTAGTTATACTATTCCACATTTAATGGGTTGCAACTATAATACTGTTGATTGTTGACTGTTAACTGTTAACTGTTGACTGTTAACTGTTAACTGTTAACTAATGACTGCTGACTAATGACTAATGACTAATGACTACCGATCGAGCTTGCGCTGAATTTGCCTCAGAGACTGGTACATTTCGGGCAAGCGGTTGTAGACGGCTGCGACTTTGAGAAATAGTTTGTGGGGAATTGCTGGAACGCCCGTCACGATCGCACCTGCGGGCACGTCGCCGTGAATTCCGGCTTTAGCAGTGGCGATCGCCCCATCTCCGATTTTAGCTTGATTGGCAATTCCCACTTGACCTGCCAAAATTACATTGTTGCCAATTTTTACCCCGCCGGCCATGCCAACGTGAGCGGCAAACGCGCAATTTTTCCCGACTTGACAGCCGTGACCTACCTGTACTAAATTGTCAATTTTTGTATTTTGGCCGATGCGGGTTTCTCCGACAGCGGGCCTGTCGATCGTGCTGTTGCAGCCCACCTCAACGCCCTCTTCTAATACAGTGCAGCCAGACTGCTCCATTTTCACCCATCCTGTGGCTGTCGGCACGAACCCAAAACCTTCGGAACCGATCGCCGCACCGCTGTGAATCACGCAATTTGCCCCGATGCGAGTACGTTCGTGGATGACACAATTAGCGTGTAAAACAGTGCCTTCGCCTATTTCCGCATCTGGGTAAATTACGACATTTGGATGAATGCAAACGTTGCTGCCAATTGTGACTTTTGCTTGAATAACGACGTGGGGGCCGATATAGACATTTTCACCAATTTCTGCTGAGGGGTGAACGACGGCTGAGGGATGAATTTCGGATGCTGGGCGAAACGGTTTATAGAAAATGGCGATCGTTTCAGCAAACAGCAATCGCGGATCTGCTGCGGCAATCCAAGCAATGTTGCGATCGTCGCATTGAGCTTGCAGGCTTTCATCTAAGGGTAAAATTAAAGCCGAAGCATTTGTCGAGGCTGCATGAGTGGCAAATTTAGCACCTTCTATGTAACTGATAGTACCGGGTGCAGCTTCATCAACAGGGGCCGCGCCTGTAATTTCCGGATCGGTAGCAACCGACGCTGTGAGGCTGCGACTGGTGGCTAAGTTAAGTTTTTGTACTATTTCGCTAAACTTCATCTATAAAAATTTGTTGTTAACACAGATTGACCATAGTTAAAATTACCAGCTTTGGAGCACGATCTGAGCAGTTACCATTTAAAAAACAAAAACCCCGACTTCTTCAAGAAATCGGGGTTGTAGCGCTCGATTATTTTTGGCAATTATTGTACAGAAACTGCATCTACGTCAACAGTGCTGCCTTTGGCTTCAGAAGGGCTGCCGGTGGCTTCGGATGCTGAAGCTGTGTCTGTTTGGCGGGATTTAAAGTAGTCGATCGCCATTTGGGACACTTCGGAAATCAGCAAGACTGCAATTGCCACATCGTCAATTTGTCCTATGACGGGGAGAAAGTCTGGGGCTATGTCGATCGGGCTTACCAGATATGCCAGGGTTCCCAGAATAATCCACCAGCGGTATTTGGGGTTGCGGAGGGTGTCGCGATACCAGTTGTAAACAGACTGTATAGAAAAGCTCATGGGGTTGTCCTCTACTTATATTTTCAATCTTGACAAATTGTCGCTCGAAATGCTTGTGGAGATATCCCCCCTAGGGTTGGCAAGAGACTTCTACCTCGGAGTATAGGGAATTGGGGAGGGAGAATTTGTCAAGCTGTGTCGGAAGGGCGGGGACTCCTGACAACGCCCCTACAGAAACCTGAAAGATGAAAGCCGATGGAATTTATCTGCGTTTATCTGCGTTTATCTGCGGTTGAAAAGCATCTTTATCTATTACGTGTATGTAGTGATTAAATCAAGTTACTTAAATTGGGATTTTTTAACCGCAGATGTCAGCAGATAAACACAGATGAACGCTGATGGGATTCATCTTTGTTTATCTGCTGTTTAAAAACATCTTCATATCTCTCACTCACGAATTTTGAAAGATCCATTTTTGGTCGCCGATCGCAATTTCGCAGCCATTTGGCAGCCAAAAAGGTTCGTTAGCAGCCAGCCTCTGCCCACCCACAAAAGTGCCGTTGGAACTGCCGCTATCGACAAGCTGATACCGCTGTTTGCCAAGTTCGTCATTGGCGCGGCGGATTTGAGCGTGGTAGCGGGAACTTTGCGGATCTTGCAATACTAAAGTGTTGGTCGGTTCGCGCCCAATTGTAAAGGGATTGGCCGTTAGGGCGATCGCCTCTCCAGAAAGTTTGTAGATTAAATATGCGGTTGTTTTGCGATCGCTGCTTGCGAGTACCGTCGGTGCAAGTTGCGGAGGATTTCTCCCAGCAGGGAGGCTGTTTTGACCAAGTTGTTCTGTCAGTTGTTGTAAATCTCGATCGAACCCTGCTGCTGTGTCAGAAGCTGGAAGACTCGCAGGAGAATTACCTGAAATTAAGTTTAACTGCTGTACGGGAGCTTGAGGAACAATCGGACGGCCTGCTTCGGCAATTCTCATTTGCAGGGCGGCGGCATTTTCTGCTTCCTGTCGGGCACTCATTCCCTCAACTTGGCGAATAACTCCGTTGGTTTCGGGAAAGCTGACATCGCCAATTCGCACGTCTTCTAAGTTAAAACCTAGGGTATAAAAATCTTGGACGCGATCGAGCAAATTTTGGCGCAGCAACAGCCGTCCTTGACTGATAAGCTGTTGTAGGGGTATTTGCCCGATCGCTAATCCCATACAATCCTTAACTGCACTTGCTAAAACAGCTAGAGGATCGGACAATTCCAAAGCTACTCGTTTCGGATCTATAACTTGATAAATAACAGTCAGAGTGGCATCAATTAAAAATCGATCCTTAGACAAAAAATCTCCGTGCGACTGCACCTCCAAATTGCGGAGTTTGGTGTCTACGATGACAATTTGACACTGTTCCAGCAGGGGAAGGGCGAAGCTGAAATGCCGCCCGGATTTCAGGGTACGCACGGCGCGGCCGTTTTTGACCAACAAACCCGTGTAACCCGCCCCTATAAAGTCCATACTAAACCCGGCCCAGCGTTCTGGAGTTATCGTTTGAATCAGGGGAGAAGCGTTGTTCATGGGATGCAGTTGAGGGAGGGAAGATTCTATTTTTAGGGTAACAAATTGCTGCGGGCGAGCGATCGGTGTGCCGGTTCCGCAACCTCTATTCTATACTTCTGGACTTCAGGGGGCGACAACGAGGCTAAAGCGGTTGCCCTATAAGCTTTATAGCTTTTAGTCCCCTCTGATAAAATGGCTGCTTATTGCGAACTAAACCCATCATAGACTCTTCCCACTCCCAACAGCAGTCATGGGCAATTAGCCAATTAGAGCCATACAAACCAATCCAAAAGTTGCTATGTCTTTTCGTCGTTCTACCTGTTTCTTGAAGCCGACAGACATATTTCTCTTCTCTCTGAAGCTTGGTTCTTTTTCGGCGTTGCTGAATTAGGGTATGATAAATAAGGCGTGCGAGCGCCCAAAAATAACACTTCAAAACGCAGAGCTTATGCAATGTCCTGAATGTCAATCAACTCATGTTAATAAAAATGGTCAGAAAAAAGGTAAACAGAATTATATTTGTGTCGGTTGTCGCAGACAATTTATAGATTGCTATCAACCTCATAAAGGTTACTCGGAAGAAGTTAAACGTGAATGTCTCAAAATGTATGTCAATGGTATGGGTTTTCGAGCAATAGAGAGGGTTTGCCTGAGTACACCACACCCGCATTATAAATTGGGTCAAGCAAGTAGGAAAACTGCTCCCTGATGCTTACGAACCAGACACAATTCCTCTGGTGGGAGAACTTGACGAACTAGAAACGTTTGTTGGTCAAAAAAAAATAAAATTTGGCTCTGGACAGCCCTAAATCACTTTCACCCAGGGATTTTAGCATGGGTATTGGGAACTCATAGTGCTATAACTTTTCGGCCACTATGGGCGTTAGTTGGCAATTGGAAATGTTACTTTTATATCACAGATGGATGGCCAGTTTACCCCATGTTTATCCCAGATGGAGACCAAATTATCTGTAAAACTTACATGACCAGAGTAGAGGGCGAGAATACGCGACTACGACATTATTTGGCCCGGCTGCATCGCAAGACACTGTGCTATTCTAAGTCAGTAGAAATGCTTAAACATTCTATTCGGTTAGTAATTCATTATCTTAAGTTTTGGGATGTTCCGGTTCCCTATCCATCTTATGATTTCAATCACACTCAAAGGAGGCAAATCGGGTAGCCAAAACATCCCTTAACCGCACAAATCATACCTCAATTCAGCAACGCCGCTACTTTTAAATGTCGCAGCGGTATTGAAGGGCTTGCTGAATAATCAGCCCCAGGGTTACACAGCAAGCCTTAGATGATGATGAGATCGAACCGCTGGTGCACCTTCTTGGGCTAAAATAGCACCAAACCTTTGCACTACCGTTGACAGCCGTGTACCGAAAAGTTGACCCAGACGGCACCGCACCAGAAAGTTTTGAATTCCCTCACGGGGAGAAATTAGCATCAGATAACCGTTGGGTGATGATGGCTCAACTGATACCGTGGTCGGAATTTGAATCAGAATACGCTCAAAATTTTACCCAATCTATGGGAGCACCAGCCAAATCGTTTCGGATGGCATTGGGGGCATTAATTATCAAAGAGAAATTAGGAACCAGCTCCGAGTGAAACCGTAGAACAAATCAGGGAAAACCCATACCTGCAATACTTTATCGGTTTGTCATCCTACAGTAATGAAATCCCGTTTGACGCATCGCTATTGGTTCACTTTAGGCAAAGAATAAGTGTCAACCTGGTAAACAAAGTGAACCAAAAGAGGGTGAAGAAAATCAGAGAAGCCACTACCCCTAAATCTGAATCAAACAAAAAAGAACCAGAAGAACCAGGCGAGAGGCTAAATCAAGGAAAATTACTATTAGATGCGACTTGTGCCAGCGCGGACATTACCTATCCAACCGACATAGGAATTCTCGATCGGACAAGAATGCAAACAGAAAAAATCCTAGATATCCTCTACGAGTCAATCAAAGACCGATGCCCGAAAAAACCCAGAACCTACCGCAAAAAAGCTCGTAAAGATTACCTAGCCATTGCCAAGCAGCGCCGACCAAAACAGAGCCAAAAAAGAGCAGCAATTAAAAAGCAACTGCAATATATCAAAAGAAACCTAGCTCATATTGAGAAATTAATCGAGTTAGGCTCCCTTTTGGAGAACTTGAGTAAGCGACAATATAAACTGCTGCTAGTCTGTCAGGAACTTTACCGCCAACAATCCTGGATGTACCAACACAAAACAAATAGAGTTGACGATAGAATAGTAAGTTTAACCCAACCCCATGTTCGTCCCATAGTTAGAGGAAAAGCAGGAAAAGCCACAGAGTTTGGAGCCAAAATCTCAGCGAGCAGTTGTGACGGGTATGTATTTTTAGATCGAATTAGTTGGGATAACTTCAATGAATCAGGAGACTTAATAGCCCAAGTAGAAGCATTTAAAGAATTCACAGGGCATTACCCAGAATCGGTTCACGTTGACCAGATTTACCGTACTCGCTCGAAGAGCCTGGTGTAAAGAAAGAGGAATTAGGATGAGCGATCCGCCCTTGGGAAGACGGTCAGCTCATGTGAGTAAAGCAATAAAAAAGCAAGCTCAAGAAGATGAAAAAGCGCGTCAGGCTATAGAAGGGAAATTTGGTCAAGCAAAAAGAAGGTTTAATCTCGATCGAGTGATGACCAAACTCGATAATACATCTCAAACAGCGATTGCAATTGCTTTTTTAGTCATGAACCTTGTTGCGGGATTAAGGAGGTTATTGTTGCTTTTTTTGTGTCAAATTATATTAATAAGGACTAGAAAGGTGACTGAGATTATCAAAAGCTATCCTCCGGTATTACAAGTAGAATAAAAACTTATATTAAGCGTTGGCGGGCAATAGCGCGATCGAACTTTTTTGAGTTTTTTGGACTTATTCAGCAAGCCCTATTGAAGGTATGTTCAAGGACTGTAAGACAGGTAGTTACAATGAGCGAGAAGAGTCACGCTAACAATGAGCGATTAAAAAACTCGATCTTAGTCATTGCTATTGCTTACAGTTGTGCTATTCTCCAAGGGCAAAAAATCAAGCAAATGGGAATTCAACAATAGACGGGAGGGTTGACGGAATGCAATCGATCCTATCAGCGTCATAGCCGTTTTTGGATGGGATTATCTGGTCAATTTTGGGTGGTTGGAAGATAGTTTTGCCAATTAATAGTTGCGCTCATTAATGAGAATTAGACGTAACAACCTGCTATTTTTTGATAGGGATTTGAGAGCTATGTCCTTGATTTTATCAGGATTTTGACTTTTTTGTCACCCCGTCATGTGAAAAACCCTGAAGACTGCAGAGAAATAAGTCATCATCATCACCATGTAGAAAGAGAGGTCAAGCCCTCGGTCTATTAGTACGCCTCAGCTTCATCCCTCTCAGGACTTCCACTTAACGCCTATCAACGGG
>NZ_JAUBRP010000162.1:0-1793 GCF_036701935.1 Microcoleus sp. M2_D5
GTATCGGCTCAATAAGTAGGGGTAGCAGAGAAAAAAAAGTAAGCAGGATACACAAAGTGTTGTAAAATAGGACACATGACGCCAAAGATTATTTTACAAGACAAATCATCCTCCGATTTACTGCAAACCATTGACCCGAAAGGGATTGCAGACGAATCTATGCGTCGCACAGTAGAGATATTACTGAACCTCGTAGAGCAATTACAATTAAAAGTCAAAGACTTGGAGTCAGAGAATCAACGGTTAAAAGATGAAAATAACCGATTGAAGGGAGAACAAGGAAAACCAGACATCAAAGCCAAGTCCAAAGGATTCAGCAGCCAGCACTCATCAGAAAAAGAACGAAAAACGCCAAAAAAGCACAGCAAAGGCAGTAAGAACGCCACAATTAAAATAGATCGAGAAGAAATACTAGAATATCCGAAAGACCAACTGCCAGCAGATGCAGAATTTAAAGGATACGAACAAGTAATCATCCAAGATATCAGCTTGGCAACCGACAACATATTATTTCGCAAACAGAAATATTACTCACCCTCAGTTGGGAAAACTTATGTAGCAGAATTACCATTAGGCTACGAAGGAGAATTTGGACCGGGAATCAAAGCCTTAATCATCAGTTTGTACTATGGGGGCAATATGACCCAAGGCAAACTACTAGATTTTTTAGCAGATTTAGGTATTTCCATCTCAGCCGGTTATTTATCCAACCTGTTAATCAAAAACCACTCCGGTTTTGAAACCGAGAAACAAGAAGTTTATGATTCAGGACTAGCGAGTAGTCCTTGGCAACACTTCGACCAAACAGGTGCGCGCGTGGGTGGAGTCAACTATACCACCAATGTCATCTGCAACCCTTTATATACAGTCTACTTTACAACAGCGAATAAAGACAGACTGACTGTGCTGAAAGGATTACAGCCAGGACGAGAACTAGAATTCATCTTGAATCCACTCACATTCTCACTAATTGAGGACTTCAAAATCCCGACTAAATGGCAGAACGCTCTCAAGCTATTACCTCAAGAAACGGTGTTGAGTGAGTCACAGTTTAATCACCTACTGAATAATTATCTACCCAAACTGGGTTCTCAACAAGTTACCCGGATTAGGGAAGCAGCAGCTATTGCTTTTTATCATCAGCAAACTGATTGCCCAGTCGTACAAACTCTTTGTTGTGATGATGCTCCGCAATTCAAGTTAATCACTGCTGATAGAGCTTTATGTTGGGTGCATGAGGGAAGACATTACAAAAAGTTAAGCCCGGTATTCCCTTGCCATCAGGTAATTTTAGGGAAATTTATCGAAGATTTTTGGGATTATTATCGAGAATTATTAGCTTACAAAAAAGCTCCCAGTCCCGAAGCTGTACAGCCTTTAAAGGCTAAATTTCGGCTGCTTTTTGAAACTCCAAGCGGCTATGAATTGTTGGATGAACGCAAACTATTAACTGCTACAAAAGCATCGGAGTTGCTCAGGGTTTTAGAGCATCCTGAATTACCTTTACACAATAATCCGGCTGAGTTAGCTGCCAGAACTATGGTGCAGCGACGTAATATTAGCTATGCAACTCAAACGATTGAGGGTACTCAGGCCTGGGATACTTTTATGTCTCTTGTTGCCACTACTCGTCAGTTAGGAGTCAGTTTTTTCGATTATGTGCGTGACCGAATTTCCCAACTGGGAATTATTCCCTCTCTCTCCACTATTATTCGCGAAAAATCTTCTCTTCATCCCTTGGGCAAGTCGGTGGCAACTAGAATAACTGCTACCCCTACTTATTGAGCCGATAC
>NZ_JAUBRP010000089.1:0-22518 GCF_036701935.1 Microcoleus sp. M2_D5
CTTTTCACTCGCTCGCACGCTCTCGATCGCTTTCGCTACGTAACGTGCGATCGATTATTCAGCAAACCCTAATTAATTGCAATCCTTTATTTTGCGCTGGAAATTGGAACATATTTTGCACGTCGCCCACCAAGCGGTACAAGTCAAAGTTTTTGGCATTGAGTGTCATGCGCCCAGCTTCAATTTTAGATAAGTCTAAGACTTGATTGATCAGTTGGAGCAGGTGTTCTCCGCTGCGGCGAATAATTTGGATATTTTCTTTTTCCGCCAAACTTAAATTAGCGCTGGGTTCCATTAATTGAGCGAAGCCGAGAATGGCGTTGAGGGGGGTTCGCAATTCGTGGCTCATGTTGGCGAGAAAGAGGCTTTTAGTTTTGTTGGCAGCTTCTGCGGCTTCTTTGGCTTGTTGGAGTTCTTGTTCTGCTTGTTTGCGATCGCTCGTGTCAATGATTATGCCGTGCCAGACAATATCTCCATTTTCGCGCAATTCCGGTCGAGAATAACCTTGCAGCCATTTGAGTTTGCCCGATGCTGTAACAATCCGCCACTCATGGGAAAATAGTTCTAGATAAGTGGCACTTTTGACAATTGCCTCGAAGTGACTGGAGCGATCGTCCGGGTGCATTTGTTCGTAGAGTAAAGCAGAGTTGTTCTGGATTTCCTCCGGCTCTAATTCTTGAATTTCTCGGCATAGAGGACTGATATATTCCATCTTGACTGAACCGTCGGGATGCTGCACGAATATGTAAAGTTCTCCGGGAACAGTGTTCGCTAATTTGTGAAACAGAGCTTCGCTTTTTTGCAGGGCTAATTGTGCTTGTTTGCGATCGCCAATATCAATCCCAAATCCAAACAAGAAATCCAGGTTGCCACCTTCGTCGAGCACCGGTGTGCCGTGCCACTCCACTAACAAAGTCCGATCGTCCGAAGTGAGAATGCGATGTTCGTTAACCGTTTGCTCCCGCGCTGTTACGCCCGTAAAAATTGAATGCAATCCGGCTCGCTCCCTTGGGGGTACAAATGTAGCTAAGTAATCTTTGCCTGCAACTTCTGTAGCAGTATAGCCCACCGCTTCCAACATACTGTTATTCGCCAGCAGGATTTTACCCTCAGAGTCGATCGCCACAAAAAAAATCGGAGAATTTTCGATAATCTTTAAGTTAAAGTCGCGCTCTTGACGGATAATTTTTTCAGCTTGCTGGCGCTCCTCAATTTCGAGCTGCAAGCGGGCATTGATCGAGGCTAGCTCGATCGTGCGATCGACTACTTCAATTTCCAGGGTACGGTTGTAGTCAGCCAATATTTGCTCTGCCTGTTTGCGAGCCGTAATATCTTTAAAAACATTAAGAACATAAAGGATATTGCCCGCACCGTCAAACACCGGCAGCGCTCGCACTTCCAAACGAATATTTTTCCCGTTTCGGCGAATTTCCATATCTTCAGCAATCACCTCGATGCCACTCAACGCCCGTGCAAACGGCATTTGCTCGGCCGGGTACAGTTGATTAGTACCTGTTATATAAGTTTGATAAGCTTGTGGTAGCTCTTGTGCGGTAGCATCGGGCATTTCTCCCCTACCCAATATTTGCTCTCCCGCCGAATTCATGAAAATAACTGCGCCGCCCGGAGTCATCGCCGAGACTCCAACGGGCAAATTTTCTACCAGTTGGGCAAATTTTTCTTCACTTTCTGCCAAAGCTTGAAAAGACTGTTTCAGTTGAGCTGCCATCTCGTTAAAAGACTGGGCTAATTCGCCGACTTCCTCAATCCTACTGACAGCAACAGGGCGATCGAACTCTCTGGCGGCGATATCTTTAGCTGCTTCGTTAAGCCGCAGGAGCGGCAGCGTTACCCACCTAGCTGTCAGCACTCCAGCAATAGTCGATAGCAGCAGCGCCACCAAACAAAGTAAAATTGTAGTCTGGGTATTTCTGTTAATTTCCCCCATGAAATCGGATTCGGGAACTGCGATCGCAATCAGCCAGTTCAAACCGTAACTATCAGAAAAAGGCAGCACTTCCAAAAAATATTCCTGCCCGTCTCGGCTAAATTGCAGTTGCTGCCGCTGCTTAATCTCGCCAAAGCCCCCGAAGTGTTCGTACAAATATTTAGCTGCGGTGCGAATGATAGGAGTTTGGCTGTCTAAAACATTCACCCGCTGCAGTTGCTGCTTTCGGGACATCTTTCTAAAGGGTGATTCTTGACTTGAACTGGCAACCAGCAAGCCCGATCGTTCGATCGCGAAAATTTGTCCCGTTTTGCTAAGCTTGATGCGACGGAGATATTGCTGAAGCTCCGAGAGCGAAAAGTCTACGGCACAAACTCCCAGCAATTTACCATTTCGATCGCGAATCGGTTGGCTGGCAGCAATAAAAACAGTCCCAGGAGTAAAACCTCGATAAATACTCGTCCAAATCGGTTTGTTAGCGGAGACAGCTTCTTTGTACCAGGGGCGGAGACGGGCATCGTAGATTCCGGGTTCTGCCTTTAATTTAGCGGTGCGAGTGCCGTTGCCGTCTGTAGCGTAGTATATGTTCTGAAAGTTGGTAGACTTGTTCGCCGCGACAATTTGCAAGCTGTTGTCGTGAGGGTTGCGCCAAATGCCGAGATATTCTCCTGATTTTTCAGCACCGAAGGAAATCCATTGAATGCTTTTAAAAGATCGCATTTGCTGCCAGAGGAACTTCTCTCCCCGAGGCTGCGACTTTTCTAACTGTAAGTTTAATTCACCGCGCTCGATCGCCGAGGCGTTAAGTTGATTTACCCACTGGGTAGGTTCGAGAAAAGAAATCAGCTTTTCTTCAACTCTCTTTCCCGTCTCCGCGATCAATTTCTGGGCGAGCTCTTCGACTGCTTTGTCTCCGTTGCGAAAGGACAGATACCCGACAATCCCAACTGCTGCGACGATTTGCAGCACAAAAGAGGCCACTAGAAGGCGACGCAGGGGAATTTTTATTTGGTGTTGAGAAGTTTTGCTCGCGAATCGGGGCAACGGCATAGGCTGGTGACTAATTGCTCCCTAACACTTTAACTGTTCCAGCCTGTAATTTCACTTACGGGCGATCGAGGTGTTTCCTTGCCCTCAAAACCCCTCCCACACAGACACAACTCATGAGCAAGCACGAAACTTATACAATTTTAGATTTTAGATTTTAGATTTTAGATTAAGGATCGCGACTTAAATAACTTACAATTTTAATTGTTATTGTGGGATGGGCTCTTATAGCCCGTCCTTAAAAGACGGGCGGGACGCCCATCCCACTTTCAAGAGTGGAAGTTATTTAATTCTCATTCCTAAATAATTAGGGATGAATGAGGAAGCACGTGCTTTGGAGTTTGCCGACACTTGCATTATTTTTTTTTAATTTTAAACGGGTATTACGCACTCTTGGCCCAGAATACCTCCGCAATTTTCTTGCTTTGTTAGGTTTCGTAGCTCAACCTAACCTGCTTCTTGCCTGGAACCTCGACCATCGAAACTTAACATTCATCCGTTAAATGCGCTATACAATCCCTTGGTGAGCATCCATGCGTTACATCCGTTAAATCCCGTACACAATCTGCGGCAGAACTTCTCTTCAACAGCTACGCGGAAAATCCCCCGCTTGTCCAAACGGATATAGCGAGGGGCGAGAATAGGTATTCTCGCAAAATATAAAGTGGTGGCAGTGGCTTTTGTCGAGCCATTGCCATCTATAGAAGCCATAGTGTTTTAGGCTCACAGAAAGATTTCAGAGCCAATTCTCTGCTCGCAGTCAATGCTTGAAGTCAAACCAACCTGTTCAAGCAAGAAGTCAAAGCAAGTCGTAAAAGCCTAGGATTCTTCTTCTTCGCGATCGATTTGGCGCAGGTGAATGTGCTTGCGTCCCAGAGAGATTTCAAATTCATCTCCCGGCTGGAGTTCCATCTGTTTGGTGTAGGCCGCTCCAATCAGTAAGTTGCCGTTAGATTGAACGCTAATCCGATAGCTGGCAGAGCGTCCGCCGCGTCCGTTGCCGTTTTGCTTCCCGTCTAGCTGAATGCCTTCTGCATCAATCAGCGCATTCAGGAATTTCATCATGTTGACCCGTTCTACGCCGTTCTTGGTAACGGTATAGTAGCCACAGGCTCTAGCTTTTTCTTCCTTGGTAAGGTTCTCTAGGTCTTTGACCTTTTTGATCAGATCTTCGCCTTCAAGGGGTTCGATATTTTTCTTTTTAGCCATTTACTGAGTCCTGAAATATTCAACTGGTGTACGGATTTTTTCTCGGTAGGTTTTTGGTTTGACCAAGAAACTTTAGCTTTATAGCTGGTCGTAAAACTATATTACACCGATCGGCTCAATTGTTAACCACTATTATCTAAATATTTTTAACAACCTGCAGTCTTTCTTGAGGAGTAGCAGCAGCAGGTGCGAGCAATCTCTAAACTCGGTAGCATAAGCTATCACCTATCAGCTAGCTGAATATTTGCCCCGCTCTTAAAATCCCATGAAGTTAACCACACGCGGACACTACAGTGTCAAAGCATTACTGGATCTAAGTTTGCAACCTCGCTTCGGCCCGACATCGGTGAAATCGATAGCGAAGCGACAGGAGTTACCGGCTCCTTATCTAGAAAAATTGCTGATTGAAATGCGACGAGCCGGTTTAGTCCAATCAGTTCGGGGTGCCCAAGGTGGATATCAATTGGCCCGCCAGCCCGCTCAAATCTCTTTAGGACAAATCTTAGAGGCTGTAGGTGAAACTATTGAACCTTTACCTCGACATTTTCCCGACGCGACGCAAGCAGAGGACTGGGTAACATTCAGTTTGTGGAACCGATTGCACAAAAAACTTGCCGAAGCGCTGTACAGTATTTCCCTCGAAGACTTATACTATGATGTCCGCAGTTGGCAAGCGGCTCTTGGGGAAGAAACTAGCTTTATCATTTAAATGGTAAGTTCATTCATTCGATCGGCAGCAAGCATACATGGACGCAACACTTGTTACTTACTTTGGCGGCTGTCACTGCGGTGCTGTCCGCTTCCGTGTCGCCGTTGACAAACACCAAGCATCTGATTGCAACTGCTCTATCTGTAAAAAGAAGGGATTTTTGCACCTCATTGTGCCACCGGAACGTTTTACCTTGCTCAGTGGCGAAGATGTTTTGACAACCTATACATTTAATACAGGAACCGCTCAACATACTTTCTGCCGAATTTGCGGCATTCACTCGTTCTATCGCCCCCGATCGCATCCGGATCATTTCGATGTCAACGTCCGCTGTCTTGACTCAGATGCCATCAAACACTTTCAGATCCTACCCTTTGACGGTGTTAATTGGGAGGAGAACGTACACTTGCTCCGCGACGAAAGTAATCTCAGCAGTTAAAATTGCAGCTCAAAAATCTTGCGTCCGCAAGGGTAGGAGTAGTTAAAACCTCCGCTACCACTGCGCTCGCTCCTGCTCGGCGGGACTATCAAGTTTGACACAATATATAATGATGCCGGATGAATTTCCTGTTTTAATTTTAGCTGCGGTGTTGGATTATTCGATCGGCGATCCTTGGGGTTGGCCGCATCCCGTGCAGGCGATGGGTTGGGCGATCGACCGCTATACTAGACTTGTCTTTAATATATGGAATAATCCCGCAGGCAAAATGCCTGAAGCCGGGGATAGTCCCGCCAGCGATCGGCACAAACTCCAGCTACGATGCGCTGGTACAATACTAGCGATCGGGCTGATTGTAGGCAGTTATACTGTCAGTTGGTCGATCGTCCAAGCTGCTAGTTGGGTACATCCTCTTTTAGGTATTGCCATACAGACCATTTTGCTGGCAAGCTGTTTTGCAGGTCGCAGTTTGAGGGCGGCAGCAGAGGATGTGCTCGCACCTTTAAATGTTGGAGATTTAGTCAAGGCGCGAGAAAGGTTGAGCCTTTACGTCGGCCGGGATACCGAAAACTTATCCGAGCCAGAAATTCTGCGAGCATTGTTAGAAACTGTAACAGAGAATGCAGTCGATGGCGTGACAGCACCGCTATTTTATGCCTTACTTGGGTTCGCTCTGCCGCATCTATTATTAAGTGTTACCGCTGCGCCGATCGATCCTAACTCGATGTGGGTGAGTGCTATAGTCCCCTTGCCGATCGCTTACAAAGCCGCCAGCACATTAGATTCTACGATCGGCTACAAAGAAGCGCCATACACTGATTTAGGATGGTTTAGCGCCAAACTAGAAGACGTGCTGACTTGGATTCCTTGCCGGCTAACAGTGATTACTTTAGCCCTTATATCTGGCAAACCGATTTACATTTGGCAAATTTGTCAGAGAGATGCTGTTAAAGATGCCAGTCCCAATTCTGGTTGGAGCGAGTGCGTTTACGCAGCCATCTTGGGAGTGCAACTAGGAGGTACTAATTCCTATCGCGGAGTTCTCAAACACAAACCGCTGTTAGGCGAGCCGGTTCACCCGATCGCAGCGCCGCTAATTTGCCAAGCATTGCAATTAACTCGGTATTGCTTTCTGATTTGGTTGGGACTATCATTGCTTTTTTATACCTTATTATGTTTGAGTCGCTAACTGATGACCTCACCCGCACAGTCCAGGAGACATAAATAACGTATTTCTGTCATTGTTCGCGCTCCAAGCATTGCAATCGCAGCATCTGCTTTTCATCGGTTCCGGGTAAGCGCAGCAGAAGACAGATATAAGCCACCGACAGAAGCAAAAAAAGTTTTGACAATTCCCGCATCCAGGATACCCGCCACGCGATCGATCCGTCCAGAAATAAAAAACCTGTATCCGAGAAACTTGCCGAACGTATTTATCTCGCGCAAGTCAATGCTAAAATCTAAAATCTAAAATCTCAAATCGCGCAATCGATTGACCTTAGTTCAAAGCCCCAGATTCATCTGTCAAATCCATCTACAATCTCAAATCTCAAATTGTTCGATATGCCAACAGCCAACAATTAGCTCGCAGCAACCCATGACTAAAATTATCGAAATTTTATCCCCTGATGAAGTGAGGCGCACTCTCACCCGCGTTGCTTCCCAGATTGTCGAAAAATCAGGGAATCCCTCGGAGTTAGTGCTGTTGGGTATTCATAGTAGAGGAGTGCCTTTAGCTCAAATTTTGGCAGATCAAATTGAAGTCCTCGAACAAGTCAAAGTACCCGTGGGCGCTTTGGATATTACCTTTTACCGAGATGACTTGGATAGAGTTGCGATGCGGACACCGGCTAAAACAGAAATTCCTTTCGATTTGACGGGCAAAACCGTGGTGTTGGTAGATGATGTTATCTATAAAGGCAGAACAACTAGAGCGGCTTTGAATGCGGTAAACGATTACGGGCGGCCGGAGAAAATTTGGTTGGCGGTATTAGTCGATAGAGGCCACCGAGAAGTACCGATTCAGCCGGATTTTACGGGTAAAAAGTTGCCGACTGCAAAGGAAGAACAAGTTAAGGTTTACGTTCAAGATATCGACGGGCGCGACGGAGTGGAGTTAATTAAGGGATAATACGATTTTAGATTTTAGATTTGAGATTTTAGATTGGGCACAAATGACTGTTCGACTAAATTAGTATATTTTGGGCGGGCTAGGAGCAAAGTCCCCCCAAAAGATTGAGAGTCTTTGACGCACGGGTGGTCATCCACCGGGTTATTTCACAGCAATACTTCGGTGACGCCTGCTGAAACGGTAAAAAAAGCCGGTTTATCAGAGTCACAGCCTGCAGAAACCGGCTTTTTAGTGTCCTTACCGAATTTTTGGCCAAATAAACCAGGTTTCTACGAGAATATTGGCTTGAGCAACCAAGTACCTAGGAACTCAAATGTTGCACCATTCTCAATAAGCTTTTTATGAACAGGCTTTTCGGCCTGTTCCACAAGAAAATTCACTCTTTGTGGAACAGGCCGAAAAGCCTGTTAAGCGAGAATGGTCCAACATCTCAGTAGGAAGAAACCTGGTTTTTAGCCAGCGCTTGGAGCGTTGTGATTAATTTTAAATCGGCAGTGCAGGAGTTGAACCTGCCTGAGGCGAATTAGTTGCCTAAGAATAAGAGTTACCCCTTATACTCGGCTGCCAAACCGGACGTACACCTTTGGGCGTATCCGGCTTTACGTTAGATGGAATCTGTAATAGACCCCGCATTTTCCCGGTGGATAGCATCGTGGCAATATAGATGAACTAAAGTCTTATTTGACCTTTTGTTGTTGTTTCTATTGCCGTCGATGTGATGAACCTCAATGTAATCTTCAATGGTGAAAAGTTGTTGACAGTGTGAGCATCGACCCTTCTGGTTTTTTAGTCCGAATCGAATGTCTTTAGGTGTTAATGGGTGGTCGCCTCGACGCGTCGCCCAATACACCCAATCACCGTCATAAGGGCTTCTAGTGCCTTGTACCTTGGTGTAGTGTTTATACTCGAATGAGTACAACATTTCCACTAGGTAAAGATGATCCCCTTCTTTCCATCCAAAGTTCCACGACGATTCCTTGCTTTTGAAAAATATTCGCGAGCAAATATATCCATCCCCTCTTTGAGAAAACTTCTTTCTTCCCCAGTTCAAGTAAACCTTATACAGGCTATGTTGAACTTTTGAGAATACTTCGTGTGAATGACTCCCACTTTTGAAGTAATTTCCCCATCCTCGAATAAACCAGTTAAGGCTTTCAATCATTCGAGCTGGTTCTTGGGATTGTCCTTTGTTTAGTAGGGCTTTTAGATGGGATTGAAACTGTTTTATGGATTTGTCTGAAGGTAGCACTTTCGTGACCATCTCCAGGGATTCACCATTAGTATTCTTCCCCGCTCTGTTCTTCCCTCTAGAAAAGGATTGGATATGGAACCCTAAGAAGTTGAAACCTGGCTTTTCCCCTTCGTATTCCTCTAATGTGTGGCATAATCTGGTCTTTTGCTCGTTTAGCGAAAGTCCTATGTTTGCCATCCATTGTTTGGTCTTTTCGAGGGCTGCCTTGATTACTTCTTCTTCTTCGTGGAATATTACTAAGTCGTCGGCATATCTTATTACTCGTGCATCACAGTATTCCTTCATTTTCCCTTTGGGTTGACCTATTCTTGTCTTCCTTACGGGAAATTCGGATGAGATGTAGCTTTCAAAGCCATGTAAGGCTATGTTTGCTAGTAATGGTGATATGACGCCGCCTTGTGGGGTTCCTGATACTGTTTTGTGAAATACATCACCAATTAGGACGCCTGATTTGAGCCAAGCTCTTATCTGCTTTTCCATGTCTGGAAATGTTTTCAGTTTTTGTATCAGAGCCTCGTGGTCAATATTATCAAAACATCCTTTTAAGTCAGCATCTATTAGATACTTGGGCTTTTTTCGGATGTTTAGTTCGATTGCCTCTATGGCATCATGACAACTTCTACCTGGTCGAAATCCATAGGAATTCGGTTCAAATAGTGCTTCCCATTCAGGTTCCAAAGCTAACTTTGCTAATGCTTGTTTTGCTCTATCTTCTATCGTGGGAATACCTAGAGGGCGAGTCTCCTGTTTACCCGGTTTGGGAATTTCCACCCTTCTCAAAGGAGCGCTTTTGCCGTCTAGTCGTAACTGTTCGGCTAATTCTATCCTCTGTTGGGGAGTTAGAGATTTAACTCCGTCAATTCCTGCCGTGCGTTTCCCTTTGTTCTCTTGCGTTACGCGACGGACTGCTATCAGTCTGGCGCTGAATGAAGAAATCAGGGTTTTTTGGAGTTTGACCACGAGTGGTTTGTTTCCACTTTTGGATGCTTCGTAAATCTTCGTCTGTAGCTTTATCACCTTTGTCTGGATTTCACTCCAAACTATAGATGACCATTCCGCTTCTAGAGCCTTGGACATAGCCGACCTACGTGATTTACATCTTTCTAACGTTCAATCTTTTGGCGTATCCCACACATTACATGAGGGCTTTTGCTTGAGATTGAATCCTTCACATCCTCGATTTACCTAGCTGGTAATCCCCGTTAGGGGCTTAAATCTTAGATGTTTCCCTCTTATCCTGTACCGGGCATATATGACGATTTAGGTGCCTGCTTTCTCCAGATGGGATTTATTGGATCGTCTCTAGGGTACTCAAAACCTAGTTTCCTTCCCATGTGTCCTTTTGAACCCAGCGTATCATTCCATTTCGCTGGTGCATCTGACTGGAGTTGGTAATGCAGGTTCACTTTCGTTCACCTTGTCGTCTCCCTCCCCTAACTACTGTGTGTGGATTCACTTAGTAGATGGGTTTTATCTCTAGCTTATAAATCCTGGGTGTTGCTACTTCCCAAAACCGAGATATGGAGTCCCCAGACGAATATGGGGGATGGATTTGCACCATCATGCCCGATAGGCATCGAGTCGCACTGAGTTCGCTGCCTAAACCGCTCGGCCAACTGCCGTTAAGTCGATTTGTTCGACCTAACTCAAAATGAATTATAACATAATTTCTCAGTCCGTGCTAGAACTAGAGAACAAAAATCAAAATCTTTAGATATGCTGAGTCCGCGATCGCCTGTTAGCCAATGTTAGGCAAGCCGATCGACCGGACAAAGCAGTTTCTAGGACTCGGCATAAACTTATAGGCAATGGCAGTGAATTCGACGGTAGTTCTGACTCTAATTCTGCTCGCTCTCATGTTTGGAGCAGGCGTGACGAGTTCTGTTTGGGGATTTACTATAGGTCGCGAAGCCTTGCAAGGAACGACTCAACCCGATGTTCGTCCCAGCAACAATGCTGGCAGCGGCAAGCCGGGAACGAAGGCTAGCAAAGACCAAGTGAGCATTTTGAAAGAAAAAGACATTCTCACAACCGTCAAAGCACGGATAGAAGGTCGCGATCCCGAAAAAACGGTCGGGGCAAATACTAAAACAGAGAAGGCAAGCTCTAAACCAGCCTCCGCCAAAAAACCGGCGGCACAAAATGCCAGCGCCAAGTTTCCCCTGAACAGTCGCGACGGGGGAATAACTCTGGAAGTGAGCGCGGCCAGTCAGCGCAACAATTCCATGCTGCTAGACGTGAGCATGAAAAATGAAGGCTCCCAAGCTGTGAGGTTTCTCTACAGTTTCTTGAACGTGACTGACGATCGCGGCCGGGCCCTGAGCGCGACTGCCGAGGATTTGCCGTCGGAACTGCCCCCCAACGGGCAGGTGTATTACGGTACGGTGAGTATTCCCACAGCTTTGCTGGAAAATGCTAAGGAAGTTTCGCTGACGCTGACAGATTATCCAGGTCAAAAACTTCAGTTGCAAATATCTGGCATTCCAGTGGCGAAGTAAAACAAAATGAGCAAAACCTCCAAAGGTATTGTCACGTTTGTTCGATCGAGAAAGTTTTTTTAGGGAGCATTGTGTCACTTTTAGGGGCGAGAGTGCAGGAGATATCTGATTTACCCGCGATGAGTTGGACAGAGGTGCTGTCGCGGTTGCTGTCAGTGCTGTTGCTGATTGCGATCAATGCTTTTTTTGTGGCGGCTGAGTTTTCGATGGTGACGGTACGCCGATCGCGCATCAATCAGTTAGTGGACGCTGGCGACGTTGCAGCTTTAACTGTGCAATCTTTGCAGCAAAGTATTGAGCGATTGCTCTCGACAATGCAGTTGGGAATCACTCTTTCTAGTTTAGCTCTCGGCTGGATTGGGGAAAGTACGATCGCCGTGCTAGTGAGAATGTCGATCGGCTATTTGCCGCTGCCAATTTACATCAAGTCGGCGATCGCCCATTCTTTTAGCATATCAATAGTAACTTTTTTGTTGCTAGCTTACGTGCAAATCGTACTGGGCGAACTCTTTCCCAAATCTGTAGCGTTGCTGTATTCCGAACAGCTAGCGAGAACTTTAGGGCCTCCGAGTTTATTGATTGCCCGTTTGTTCAAGCCCTTTGTGTCGTTTCTCAATCAATCTACTCGATCGCTCTTGCGGTTTGCGGGCATCGAATACGATCTAAGGCACCGACCGGTTACTCCCGAAGAACTGCAATTAATTATAGCTACCTCCAGCGAATCCAGCGGCCTGGAAGCAGAAAAGCGAGAATTGCTCAACAACGTGTTTGAATTTGGCGAAGTTTGGGTAGAAGAAGTGATGGTGCCGAGGCCTAGCATTGTCGCACTTCCCAAGACGGCCACCTTTCAAACTTTGCTCGATGAAATGGCGATTTCTCACCATTCCCGCTATCCCGTGACGGGAGATTCTTTAGACGACATTATCGGCATTATTGGCTTCAAACAACTTGCGAAACCCCTAGCTGAAGGTTTGCTATCTCCCGACACGCCAATTTTACCTTGGATGCGTTCGGTGAGGTTTGTTCCGGAGATGATGCTGCTGGGGGAACTGCTGCCTTTGATGCAGAGTTCGTCGGAAGAAATTGCGATCGTTGTCGATGAATTTGGCGGCATTTCCGGTTTAGTAACGCTGAGGGATTTGATAGCCGAAATTATCGGCCGCAGCTACGAGTCACGCGACAGCAAAGAAATAGCTTTGCAAGTATTGGACGATCGCACTTTTTTAGTGCAAGCGCAGTTAAATGTAGATGATGTGAATCAAATATTGAATTTGGATTTGCCAGTAACTGACGAATATCAGACAATTGGAGGTTTTCTGAGTTATCAGTTGCAAAGAATGCCGGCTGCTGGGGAAGTTTGGCGGGGCGAAAACGTGGAACTTACGGTTGTTTCTGTGTCCGGGCCGCGGTTGGATCAACTTCAAATTCATTTGTTGGAAGAGGCTGCGGGCGATCGCACTTTAGGTGCAGTTGCAGCAGCCGACGGGCAAGTTGTGAGGAAAGGCGAAAGAATAGCGGGTTGAAAGGTGTGGCGAAATTTTCGAGTTCAGAATTTTTTAGTTAATGCCTATATAATCTACTCGCTCGAAGTCGCTGCGTACTAAATCATCTAACGTCGGGCCTTTGGGGCGTAAATTAATGCGATCGCCAGCCTTCACATTTTCGTAATATACGAAGGGAATATAGATATCTTGCTCCTCCATAAAAGCGAAAGTAAAGTTGAAGGCATCGTCAATGTCCTCAGCTTTAACCTCACGAAAGTCAGAGAGGAACAGGAGATCCATTTCTTCCTCAAAGTACAGCATCTCCGCAAATGCACCTCTGTCGTAGCAGTTATAACCAATATAACCGCAAGTGTCGCTGCATTTGTAGTAGATGGCGCGAGTGGATAGGAACCAGGAAAGGGTGATAGCATCTCCTTCTCCAAATACAAGGGAACCGGGATGATGATTCAGTTGCTCAACGATTGTCCAAGGGTGTCCTCGGAATTGAAATACAATATAGCTTTCGGTGGTAATTTCGATTTCGCGATCGTAGATATCCCGTTCCCAGACATCCGCACGTCTCGCCCTACTGAACTTTTCCGCCACTGACTCAATAGGAGCCCGAACGAGAAGTAGATTTTGGTTTCTGTCAATTGTTTCAATACCTCGGCGCTCTTCAATAGACATATCTTTTAGCTTGCGAAAAACAATCAATAATTAGTCTACCTCTTTTTCAGACTGTAGCGAATACCCAGGAATAACCAGGGTGCTTTATACTTGATTCATCAGGTCAAGTCAACAGACTCGATCCTTTATGCAAGCGAGATGAACAGCAGAAATTAAGGAATGCGATGAAAGCTCAAGAACTTTATCAACAAGGATTCGACCTCGGTCGCAAAGAACTGTATAAGGAAGCTGCTGAAGCTTTTACTCAAGCAATTAATCTCAATCCTGACTTTGTAGAAGCTTATATTATCCGTGCTCGTATTCGATCTGTAATTGGAGAAAAACAGGGTGGAGTGGAAGATTTTCAGAAAGCTATAGATATCTACAGGGCTAGAGGACAATCGCAAATAGCTGATATGCTTTTAGTGCCATTGAATTCGCTGCAAAATGAAATTAAGTTTGAACAGGAAGACCAGGGTCAACCGGAAGTTGAGGATGAGCCGAAAGCTAAATAAGCAGCCTGCTGGTTCAAAACTAACAGTCTTGGACGCACTGCGATGCTTAGATAGAAACCGGGTTTTTTACCGTTTCGGCGGGCGGAAGCGAAGTAGACGCGAAAAAACTCGGTTTCTGGGCCGTCACGCGTAAGTCATATTTAAGCGTAAGGCACCGGATCTTTTAATCCCAATTCCTCAAAAGCCGCCAGCCGCAACCGACAAGAATCGCAAACGCCGCAGGCATTTTCGCCGCCTGCGTAGCAAGACCAAGTTTGCTCCCAAGGCACTCCTAATTTGTTGCCCAATTGAATAATTTCTGTTTTTTTAAGTTCGATCAAAGGTGTTATAATATTAATAGCTTCTCCTTCCATTCCCTGCTTTGTTCCTAACCGAAATACTTCCTGCATTGCTTGGATGTAATCGAGGCGGCAGTCGGGATAGCCGGAATAATCTAAAGCGTTGACACCGATGTAAATTCGCTGAGCTTTTAGAGTTTCTGCGTAGGCAAGGGCAAAGCTGAGAAAGATAGTATTTCTAGCTGGAACGTAGGTAGTGGGGATGTTTTGAGACATTTCTGCAAGATTGCGATCGCGAGGCAATTCCATCTCATCATCCGTCAAAGCGGAACCGCCCCAAAGCGTTAGGTCAAAGTTTACTATCTGATGCGCCTTAACACCGGCCGAAAGTGCGATCGCCCGTGCTGATTCCAACTCCCGCCTGTGTCTTTGCTTGTAGTCAAAGGAAATAGCGTAACACTCGCAGCCGTCGGCTTTGGCTTGATACAAAACTGTTGAGGAATCCAGCCCTCCCGACAATAAAATAACTGCTTTCACTTAAAAAATCCTCGATGGAATTAGCTTTTATCTTTATATCAAATTAGTTGCAAATTGACAATATACCAAGGCTAAATGATTTTTGAAACATACATATTACACGATTGTCAAGAACGGGCAAGATGCCCGTTCCACAAAACTCAATTAACTGGTTCCCGGCTCTGCCTAGTAACGAGTAGAAAGAAAATTCATCTTTTGTGTGTGGAACAGGCATCTTGCCTGTTCTTGATATTCGTACAAAATGTCAGATTTCAGTTGCTAATAAATCATCGAGTTCGCGGTAATCGGGCAAAGTTGTATCAATTTCTTTACCCTGCCGCAAGACTGTGCGATCGCCCTGCGCTCTAGATAACAATTCGCTGAAATTCCGCGCCTTAAACAAAATCAAATCTGCTGGTAAACCCACTGCAATTCGTCCTAAATTCGGCAATCCCATTAAATCTGCTGGAGTCTTTGTTACTGAACAGGGCGAGTCTCCATAAGGTCTATCTAAATGGGCGATGCGGACTGCCATATTAAAGACTTCCAAAACATCGTGATCGCCAAACCCGTAAAACGGATCGCGACAATTGTCGCTAGCAACTGCAACGGGAATTCCGGCTGCTTTGAGTTCGTGCAGCAGCGTGACTCCCCGCCAGCGCGGTGTACGCCCAGATTCTCGGTCTTGCAGGTAAAGGTTGCACATCGGCAAGCTGACAATGCCGATATTTGCTTCCTTGACTAATGCGACGGTTTCTGTTACTAATTCTGGCGGTTGTACGGCTAAACTACAGCAGTGCCCGCAGATTATTTGACCGCTAAATTCATGGCGGATGGCGGTTTTTGCGACTTCCCGCAGTGTTACTGAATCTGGATCGTCGTTTTCGTCGGTGTGGAAGTCGAGGTTTAAATTTCGTTCTTTGGCTAAGGCAAAAACCCGATCGAGTTGTTTGTCTAAGTCGGGGTTGATATAGGCGACGCCGCCGAGTATACCGCCGATTTCGGCTATGCGATCGGCTAATTTTTCGCCTGCTGGTGTCAGGAAATAGTCGAGGGAAACCAGGGAAACTGCTTGCAAAATCAGCCGATCGCCCCATTCGGCTTGCAGCGCTTCAAATACTTCCAAACTAACGGTTCCCTGTTCCCCTGCGCTGTCGATGTGAGTGCGGATGGCTTTGGTTCCGTGGGCGTAGCTGCATTTGAGGCCGAACTCCATCCGCCGGTAAACATCCTCTGCATTCCAGTTTTTTTCGGCATCAGCGCGTACTGTGTCGATCGCGCTGGCAAAAGTTCCATCGGGATTGGGTGATCGTTCCCAAATGTGGCCTTTGTCTAAATGCGCGTGCATATCCACAAAACAAGGCCAAACTAACCCGCTGTGCAAATCTACAACTGGGATATCTCCATAGGAGGATACAGGTTTTGTACCTGGTGGAGTAATTTGGGCGATCGTCCCTCCTGCAATTTCGATATCCACCAAACAAAAATCGTTCTCATTCCCCGTTATTGCGACAGTAGAAGCTGAGGGGGCGAGCGATTTCATCTCTAGAAGAGAGGCAGGTACGCGACTATTTTTGAGCAAATAATTAGATGTACTTGGCAACATTAATTTTGTGAGTTAGTATTTTTGTAAGAATTTAGCGCAACCGCAAAAACGCTACCGACAATCATTGTCTGTTGAGCGTCGGTTGTCTTATCGGTAACAAATGCTACCTTCTCAGTCTAACCATTTAGACATAAAATTGTACAGCGCCGCTTAATCGGGGGGCGAGCGCCAACAACCCAAGCATCTACAAATAATAATTCGCAAATCAACCTAGTTTCGATGTGCTTGCAGGGGTGTACTCTACCAGCTCAGCTAATGGTAATAAATTGTGGTCGTTCCACTGCCCTTAGCAACTGTACAAATCGTTAAACTCTACCATGCAAAAATTTACAAATTGCCCAGTTTGCAGCTCCCAAAAAATCAGCTTCCAGTACACAGCCGGGACAGCCCGCCAACCAAAAGAGGCTCCTAAATGGTCAGTTTACGGATGCGAAGATTGTGGCTTAGTATTCGTAAATCCCCGCCCGACATGGGATGAACTGAGCGATTATTACCCCGAGGGCTGGCAGTGCTACAACACTTACGTACCAGAGGAAGAAGACGTAGTAAAACAAGCCAAAAAACTCAATGAATACCGACACATTCCTATCCCTGTAGGCAAGCGGCTGTTAGACGTGGGATGCGGCGGAGGTTCCATTATCCAAGTCTTCAAAAAACTCGGAGTTGAGGTAGCAGGAATTGAACCTAGCTCCTCAGCAGCAGCAGCAGCCCGCGAATGCGGTGTCGATGTTTTCACCGGCACTGTAGAAGAATACGTTGCAGAAAAAGGTACTGACGAAAAGTTTGATGTCATACTCTGTTCCCACGTTTTGGGAGCAACGCCTTGGCCGGCAGAAACACTCGATTGCATGAGGCAATTGCTGGCTCCAAACGGTTACATTTGGGTGGCTGTACCGAACGCGGACAGCCCATACGCGCGGCAACTGGGCTGGCGCTGGCACAGCACCGATTATCCCTACAATCTGATCGGTTACACTCCAAAAACTTTGGCTCTAGCCGGGGAAAAGGCAGGTTTGGCAATTCAGCGAAATTACACATACTGTTTGCCGGATGCCCTTCGTTACTCTATCTGTTTGTGGCAGCGCTATCGGTGGTTTGTACCGCACAAAGTTACCCGCTTCTTCCTTTCTGACGAAGGTGTTGAGCGCATGGCTAAGGAATTGGACTCGCGCGGCGAAGGTGAGGCAATTATCATGGAGTTTTGCCATCCTCAAACCTGAGATTAAGACGTTTTTACCAACAGTATTTGATTTGAGATAGGAGATTTGAGATTGACTGCACCTCGGCGGCCCTGAATCTCAAATCTTTTTTTTTCGCGCATCTCTTAAAACTTCACACTTGCCGTTTGGCAGTTGTGCTGTCTTTGGTGTTGGCTATAGCTGGTAAAAGTATAGTCATTTATAGACATGGGAGGCTTCAAGTCCCTCCCCTTTCACTTTTACTTTGAGCGGATTAACCCGCCTCGGCCCAAGTACGGAGCTCTCTATCAAGAAAGCTGAAGGCATTGGGGATTGCTTTTCTGAGAATGTTATACGAAGCATTCACATCGGAATTAATTAGCTGACCAGTCGATGTTTTGTACAAACCCCGCTTAATCCGCTTACCAGTAAACACAGGCTCTTTTTCTGTTTTTCCATAAACAGGAATTGGGTCTAAACCTAAAAAACTGGATCGGGATGTGTAGGATTCTTCCGGCAGAATTACTGTGATTCCCACCAAGCGAGCTTTGTATTCTAACATCTCAATTAATCGAGAGTGAGGAATCTTGACAAAGTTTTGATTGGTTTGCTTCCCTAACTCGATTTCTGTTTTCCACTGCGCGTTCTTCCCAATTACTAGCGTCCCAATCTGCTTGGTGAGCAAAAGGTTAATAATTAGACGGCTAGCATGATGTAAGTAATTGTCAACTTTTTGATTGCGACAGCGAGTTAAGCGCTGAATCAGGGGTGATGTTTTGCGATTTCCTTTGAACTGGGATTGCAATCTTGAAGAGCGCTTGTTGTAGAACTGGTTAATTGATTTCAATGGTCGCCCGTTAATCAACAAAGGGGTAAAACGCGGTTGATTTGAAGTTAACGCCACTAAATTGTCCAGCCCTAAATCAATAGTAGCTACAGAGTTTGCGTTGCCCGGGGTGGACTCCGGTTCATCATAAATCACCTCAATCACATAGGAATCACATTTCGGAACCAGCCTGACTTGGCAAACCTGGTCGGGATTGACTTTGGTTTTAATTGAAAGTTCAGTGCCGGAAAGTTTAATGATTCCTTTCTTCAACTGTTTGCTACTAATCGCTTGAATCGTGTAGGCGAGAAAATTTCGCCCTTTGACCTTATGTTTGTACTTGGGAATTTTCGGGCGATTAGTGAACTTAGAGCAATCAACTTTGTAAGATTTAAATGCTTCAAAAAACGATTTCCAATTTTTGTCTTGCACCATCAATATTTGCTGACTTACTTGAGCAGGCAAAGCCTTGTATGCCTCATGAGACTTCATCAATCGGTTCATTTCGTTGTAATTGACATACCCCCATCCATAAATAAAACTCTGACGAATGACGTAATTGGCGGCATTGTAGAGGTTTTTCGACTTGAAAGCTAGTTCGTCTATTTGGGCGAAACGGTGTTCCGTCGATTTAATGATGTGCCTCTCTGTTAGCGGCATTTGAGACTTGCGTTTTTTGGGCTATGCGTATTCCTTGTTCAACACTCATAGCGAAGCGAAGTTTATACTTCATTTCTCCAGCAGGGATACGATATTCGCCGGACAATTGCTGTCACTAAAGCTCACATGAATATGCCAGAATTGCAAGAGGCAATCGCGTCGGGGCGGGTGCAAATTGATGGCAAAATAGTCAAAGCAGGTGGCAATTTAGCAGTAACTAAAATTGCGATCGACCCGGTGTGGTATTGGCCGGGAATTGCTCGGCGGATTGGGGCCCAAGAAAGCGTTCTCCGCCGTGTCCTGTTCGAGCAAACAGTCGGAATCTTCTCGGATTTAGTGACGCGGCCGGACTTGCACGTTTTCTTGCCGCCAATTGGCAGAACTACGGTTTATATTATTGGCGATGTCGCAAATATTTCTGACAATTCCCGCATCCAGGATACCCGCCACGCGATCGATCCGTGGAGAAATTAAAAACGTGTATCCGAGAAACTTGCCGAACGTATTTATCGG
The DNA here is from genome assembly GCF_036701935.1 of Microcoleus sp. M2_D5. Classification (NCBI taxonomy): domain Bacteria; kingdom Bacillati; phylum Cyanobacteriota; class Cyanophyceae; order Oscillatoriales; family Microcoleaceae; genus Microcoleus; species Microcoleus sp. M2_D5. The sequence goes on from NZ_JAUBRP010000089.1 coordinate 19,476, forward strand.
TGGGGTCAATGCTTCTATTCTAAAATCTAAAATCTAAAATCGATTGACCCGGACAAGCAGTTGGCGGTACGGGTACAGGATGAATGCAACGGTTCTGATGTGTTCAGTTCGGATATCTGCACTTGTCGCCCTTATTTGGTACACGGGATGGAAATTTGCATCCAAACGGCACAATCCGGCGGTTCTGGGGTAATAGTTTACTTCCGCAAGGAAGGGAGAGCTTTGGGGGAAGTGACTAAGTTTTTGGTGTACAATGCCAGAAAACGGCAGGAAGGCGGCGATCGCGCTGATGCCTATTTTGCTCGCACTGAATGTGTTGCGGGAGTTCAAGATATGCGGTTTCAAGAACTAATGCCAGACGTGCTGCACTGGTTGGGTATCTCTCGCATTGACAGTTTAGTTTCTATGAGCGATATGAAATACAATGCGATTATCAATTCTGGCATTCAGGTGGTCGATCGCATCCCCATTCCCGAAGATTGGATTCCCGCAGACGCACAAGTCGAAATCGTCGCCAAAAAAGCCGGCGGCTACTACACGCCTGACCCTGGGTCAGATGCTACAATTCTTGTAGAAGCGATCGGACGCGATTTAGGAGATTGAGAGGGCTAAGACGCGATCGGACGCGAACTATCGCGTCTGGGCCACATAAAATTATTGCTGGTTTTTGATCAGTCAGGGTAGGTTATGGCTAATTTGCGTTCTACTGTGATCGTAAAAACAGATATTTGCGGATATACCGCCAGAGTCAAAAAATTATCTCAGTCGGACTTAAGTAGTTTGTTAAATGAGCATAAAACTTTTGTTTCAGATATTAGCGCCAGAAATGAAGGCAGCGTGATTAAAGGGGAAGGTGATTCATTTTGGATAATCTTTCCCAGCGTCACAGCCGCGGCTGTGGCTGCGATAGAAATGCAGCAAGAATTGAGAGCGCAACAATCTAGCAAAGCGAACGATGAACGAGTTGCTATTCGCGTGTCGATTACATTAGGAGATGTCTTGCATCAAGATAAAGATATCTTTGGCGATACGGTGAATTTAACAGCGCGCATAGAATCAGTAACTCCGCCGGATGAAATATATTTGTCCCAAGCAGCATGGCTGGCGCTCAACAAAGCAGAAGTGCAAACATCTTTTGTCAACGAGTTTTCTTTGAAAGGGATGAGCGAACCTGAAAAGGTCTACAAAGTTGACCAAAGTTACAAAACGCGAATCATCAAAAATCAAGCAATAATTAAAGCAGATTTGAGAGGTTTTATAGCTTATCAAGAATCTAATTCTATCAAAGATGTGGAATATTTGCTCACCAACTTTGATACTTTTGAAAAAACAATTTGCGAAGAATACGGCGGCACAATTCGGAGTATTGTTGGAGATTCGCATTTGTTGACTTTCCCGGAAGCTCACTCAGCCTTAGCGGCAATGGAAAGTCTGTGCGAGAATTGGAAACTTTTTATTCACGCCAATCAAATACCTTGCGGCTTGTCGGTGGGAGTTGCTAAGGGAAATTTATATATATTTCGGTCTTGCACTTACGGAAAAGATATTAACATAGCCGACAGGCTGGAAGATTTAAGTAAAATAGTATCTCCAGGTACAGAAAGAAATTCAGTCATAGTTTCCGATCACATAAAACGCGAAGTCAGCGGATCGAAGTGGGAATATAAGCTGATCAAAATCGATAAAAATGCGATTTTAGATAATCTTTTAGATTACAGTCAGTTTGACTTTTTTCAAGAGAACGATGTTTACCGCTGTTTGGTTGTATGAAGTTGCACAATAGTGAACTTGAGACTGTAGAATATCTGAGAACGCCGGCTGCCCTACGCCAACAGTGCGATTCCCTACCCTATCCTACGGGGAACGGGAACCCACGCGCGTTCGGGATAGCTTCGCTTCACGGCTTTTTGATTTAGCCCGCCTTGACAAACTCCGCTACTTCCGCGTCGATTTATCCCAACTCGACAAAGCAGCAAATTATGTGATTGATACAACGCGCCAACAGTATCCCGATTTTAACATTCCCTTTCACAGTCGCTGGCGACATTTTGAAGCTGGCAAGCTGTCGCGACTCGCCGAATTGGATGCAGCAATAGCAGAATTTGCACTCATAGAGCAAGCTAAAATCAAATTTGATTTAGCAATTGTCAGCGTTTTGCTCGATGCCGGTGCTGGTGCAGATTGGCAGTATTGCGAATCCGAAAGCGGACAGGTTTACCGCCGTTCTGAAGGGTTAGCAATAGCCAGCTTGCGGATGTTTTGTCAAGGTGTTTTTTCCAGCAATCCCGATTTTCCTTGGCAAGCTGATTATCGAGCACTTTCTCAGTTAAAACTAGAAACCTTAGCTGCGGGATTTCAGGTAAGTCGAGACAATCCGCTAGTTGGTTTAACAGGCAGATTAGAATTATTGCAGCGTTTGGGAAATGCGATTTGCCAGCATCCATCCAAACAGCGGGCTAGAAGATTGTGTGTACTACATATACATGGAATATGCTGTATTGGTTTGTACCGCGATCCGACTACTCGGATGGCGATCGAATATTATTTCAAAGTTCCCCAGGATATCGAACAGCGAGATGTTTTAATTGTCGATCCGATGCTGGCTACTGGTAATTCAGCAGTGGCGGCAGTGGATAGGCTGAAAGAAGTTAATCCGAAGTCTATTAAATTTTTGTGCTTGCTAGGGGCACCGGAGGGAGTGGAGCACTTTCACGAACAACACCCTGACGTGCAGATTTATACGGCTGCTGTTGACGAGTGTTTGGACGAGCACGGCTATATTGTACCCGGATTGGGAGATGCGGGCGATCGACTTTACGGCACTTTGTGAATTCAATAAAATTATTTTCTGCTGTATATGCCAATACATTCATTTAAAAATAAGTTTACTAATATAAGCAGTGGTTTGATAGTGCGATACAATGTAAATTGTAAAAATTTAATGTCAAGAAAAGCCTATATATAACACAGGGTAAACGCATCTAAATTAATTTGACAAACACCTAAATTTGTGCATTACTAAATAACTAAAAAAAACTTTTAA
>NZ_JAUBRP010000090.1:0-22050 GCF_036701935.1 Microcoleus sp. M2_D5
CCGCCCGTCCTTAAAAGACGGGCTATAAGAGCCCATCCCACTTTCAAGAGTGGAAGTTATTTAATTCTCATTCCTAAGATAGTCCACGCAAGCTTTTTGGGAAATAGCGATTAGTTATGAATATTAACTTCATGACTTTTCAGGTATCACAAGCTTTTTCCCTTTTTAATTACATATTTGGGACGGGCTAAAAGTGCCAGCCCCACAATGTTTTTATTGTAGAGAGATAGTTTAATTTTAATTGCTAGCCGATCGAACTCTTTGCCTGACAAAAAAATCTCAATCCCTATCACTCTGTAGTGTCGGGGAGAATTTCGACTACATACTCCGGTACATATTCGGGTCGATTCTCCGGCCGATTCGGGGGCAAATTCTGGGGAACCTTCTCCGGTGGATGTTCGAGTCTGACTCGCCGGATCGGGAGATTTGCAATTAGTGCTGTGGCCCGCTGGTCGCTTTCGAGCGAGAACTCAGACCCGGTAGTATCGATTTCCACGTAGCGAGACACCACCTCTAGAATTTCTCGGCGCATCGACTCAACCATTTCTGGGCTGAGTTCTGAGCGATCGTGAGCTAGAACCAGTTTGAGGCGCCGTTTTACCTCGTCGCGGCTGTTGTCAGGGGTGCGCGGGAAAAGTCGTTCGAGAAGTGTGTGTATCATGGGTCGGGCGGGTTTGTCAAGGGTTAGGCATAGAAAAGGTCATACCATTTTCGATTTTCGATTTTCGATTGGGGAATCACTGATTCCTGTCAGGTTTGGATCTGGTCTACAGTTTCATTCTTTTTGGGAACTGGTGTGACTGGGGGAAAATTAGGGCTAGTTTTGGTGATGCGGTCGCTGCTGTTAAAGATCGATCGCCAATAAGCACATCACATAATTTTAATGTTTAAGAACTTGCGGAGGCGAGTAAAGAAGTTTTCGGGACGGGGATTTAGATCGAGAAATTCAACTTTTTCGCCTTCTAAGCGGCGGGCAATATTGTCGAAGGCAGTTCCAGCTAAAGAGGCCGTTTCCGACAATACTAATGGTTCGCCTCGGTTGGTGGAAACGATGACGCGCTCGTCGTCGGGAACGACGCCTAACAGCGAAATGGCGAGGATTTCCCGCACGTCTTGCACTGACATCATATCATTTGCCAGCACCATTGCGGGTCTGATCCGGTTGACGATTAGGTTGATTTTCTTGACGTTGTTGGCTTCCAGCAGACCGATGACTCGATCGGCATCGCGGACAGCAGCGATTTCGGGAGTGGTGACAATGATGCCTTCTTGAGCTGGGGCGATCGCATTTTGAAAACCTTGTTCAATTCCAGCAGGAGAGTCGATCAAAATATAGTCGTATTTTGCTCCCAACATCCCCACAAGCTGCTTCATTTGCTCAGCGCTGATGGCATCTTTCATCCGAGTTTGGGCAGCCGGCAACAGCACCAAGCGCGGCTGCCGCTTATCTTTCACCAAAGCCTGCTCTAACCGACACTCTCCAGCGAGAACTTCTAATGCCGTGTAAACAATCCGATTTTCTAAGCCCAGCAGCAAGTCTAAATTTCTGAGACCGAAATCGGCATCAATTACGGCAACGTTGCGCCCCCGCTTAGCTAAAGCCATGCCGAGATTGGCTGTGGAGGTGGTTTTTCCTACCCCGCCTTTCCCTGATGTAACAACAATAATGCGAGCCATAAGCGATTTTTGATTTATTGGGAATTGGTGATTGGGAATTAGTTATTGGTAATTACTTATTGGTAATTACTTATTGGTAATTGGTAATTGGTAATTACTTATTGGTAATTGGTAGCAACTGTCAACTAACAACTAACAACTGCCAACTAACCACTAACAACTGTCAACTAACCACTACCCCCGACTAACTGCGATTTGTCAAAATCAGAGGCTCTACCGATCCGAATCCCTTGAGGCGTCACATAGGCGACTTCCGGGAAAAACTGAGCGGGTGAGGTTTCTGGGCCTCTGGCAACATACTTAGCAATCCTAATCACCATCGGTTCCATCTGCAAGGTCATAATCACGCTTTTGGTGTTGCCACCGGCACCGGCGTGCACGACGCCCCGCAAACGGCCCCAAACTAGGATATCGCCTCCGGCGATGACTGAGCCGCCGGGATTTACGTCTCCCAAAAGTACGACGGTGCCCGGATGGCGAATTTCTACGCCCGATCGCACTGTCATCTGCAAATATAAAGGTTCCGCCAGCGATTGCGGTTTTTCGGCTGAGGCTTTATTCAGGGAAGAAACCGGAGGCTGCTGTTCTACACAATAACCTGCCGTAGCTGCGGCAACGGCGGTTTGGCGGCGGTTGGTGTGGACTCGTTTGAGTTGCAGTTCCACTTCCGAGAGGGCATCGGCGATTTCTTGCAGTTGGCGGATATCTAAAAGTCGATCGTTCCCCATCAATTGTACTTCTGCGTTTGGCTGCCAAAAGCGTTCTCCTGCATTCAGCCTGACTTTTAGCTGCTGCCAAAGTTCAGTCCAAGTCGAGGCGGAAGCTGTTGCGGGTTCGCTGTTGGTTTCTGGGGGGAGTAGCAACAGTAGCTGTCCATCTTCGGTTTTGAGTCGGACTTGCAGCTCCAAGCTCACTTCGGGTGTTGATTGAGTGGCGGCAGCTGCAGCTGCGGCGGAGGCATCGGGTGTCATGGGACAGTTTGATATCGGGTAGGGACAGGTTAACATCAATATTAGCTCGATCGGTCTTTTGGCTCAGCTTCGTTTGTGAACAAGATTTTTTTTATTAACCGCAGAGGGCGCAGAGGACACAGAGAAAGAGAATAGAGAGCAGAAGAAAGAAATAGTTTTGACAAGCTATGATTATTCAATAACAGCGTGCTTACTAATTATTAATTTTTAATTAGGTTATGGAGCAAATTGAACGTTATCGCGGCAGTCTTCTCGGTTTAGCAGTTGGCGATGCTCTCGGCACAACTTTAGAGTTCTGTCGCCCCGGAACGTTTGCGCCTATTAACGATATGGTTGGCGGCGGCCCGTTTCGACTGCAACCGGGCGAGTGGACGGACGATACTTCGATGGCACTTTGTTTAGCTGAAAGTTTGATTGAGAAACAAGGTTTCGATCCAGTCCATCAGTTAGAAACATATCTGCGGTGGAGTACAGACGGACATTTGAGCAGTACGGGTGAATGTTTTGATATTGGCAATACGGTTCAACAAGCACTTTGGCAGTTTGAAGATACAAGAAAACCTTACTGCGGTTTTACCGATGCTCAGACTGCTGGAAATGGTTCGATTATGCGCTTGGCTCCGGTGCCTTTGTTTTATGCTAAAAATCCTTTGGAAGTCATAGAAAAATCGGGACAAAGTTCGAGAACTACTCACGGTGCTGCTACTTGTGTGGATGCTTGCCGCTATTTGGGTAATTTAATTGCGGGGGCTGTGAATGGAGTTGCTAAAGATGTGTTGCTTTCGGAAAGATATTGTCCGATTTCTGCATATTGGGAAGCTCACCCGCTGGTAGCAGAGATTGATGAGATTGCGGCGGGTTCTTTTAAATTGCGACAACCTCCTGAAATTAAAGGTACGGGTTATGTTGTCAAGTCTTTGGAGGCGGCACTTTGGGCTTTTTACAACAGTTCTTCTTTTGCTGAAGGCTGTTTGTTGGCTGTGAATTTGGGCGACGATGCGGATACTACTGGTGCGGTTTACGGACAGTTGGCTGGGGCTTTTTACGGGGAGGGGGGAATACCGGAAAAATGGATCTCGCAATTGGTCGATCGCACTTTAATTGTATCTTTTGCCGATCGGCTCTTGACTTTATCTAGTTAAAATCGATGTTTTAAATCAAGGGTGACAATTCCCAGGCATAACATAAATAATTGTAGGGGCGGGTTCACCGAAATATATGACACCCACCGACAAATCAGATAAACCCGCCCCATCCCATCAAGAAACTACCAGAACTATCGGTCAGAGCAACTCCGCCCTATGAAAAACTCCACTTTTAACCAACCCTCTACCCGAATAGGCGCCACCACAGGCAGATTGTGCCTACAAAACGCTATATTTTTTTGTTCGTAAGTCCTGAATCGAAAATCAAAAATCGAATAACCCTTGACGTGTGTAGCAATTCGTGATAACTTCATGCGCGTCTATCGGGATATAAAAAATATTTATAAATAAATCTTAAGTTTTAATTAAATTTAGTATTATAATTTTGGTAACTTTCAACTAAGTATTTATTCTCAATATGATAGCGGATCAATTTCCTTGGCTGACCGCAATTGTCATCCTACCCCTCCTAGCTTCCCTCGCCATCCCTTTTCTGCCCGATACAGACGGCAAAACCGTGCGCTGGTATGCCCTAGGCGTAGGCATTGCAGATTTTGTATTAATGTGCTGGGTGTTTTGGACTCATTACGATCCAAGCATCTCTACTTTCCAAATAGTCGAGCAATATTCCTGGATACCTTCTTTAGGCCTCAACTGGTCTGTTTCTGTTGACGGGCTGTCTGTTCCGCTGGTACTGTTGGCGGGATTGGTGACGACGCTATCAATCTTTGCAGCCTGGGAAGTCGATCGCAAGCCACGACTATTCTACTTCCTGATGCTGGTGATGTACTCCGCACAAATAGGAGTGTTCGTCGCCCAAGACATCATGTTGCTGTTCATTGTCTGGGAACTAGAACTAATTCCGGTGTACCTGCTAATCTCGATTTGGGGCGGACAAAACCGCCGCTACGCAGCTACCAAATTCTTGATTTACACCGCCGGCGCTTCCATCTTTATTTTGATAGCAGCCTTAGCAATGGCATTCTACGGCGGAGGCACCCCCACCTTCGACATGGTAGAACTAGGCTTGAAGGACTACCCGCTGGGTTTAGAATTATTCCTTTATGCGGGATTGCTGATTGCCTTCGGTGTCAAACTGGCGATTTTCCCCTTCCACACTTGGCTGCCTGATGCCCACGGCGAAGCATCTTCTCCCGTGTCGATGATTCTGGCCGGCGTATTGCTGAAAATGGGCGGATACGGACTGATTCGCCTGAATTTGGAACTTCTTCCCCAAGCACACGTTTACTTTGCACCGATTATGGCGGTGCTCGGCGTGGTAAATATTATCTACGGCGCGCTGAACTCCTTCGGCCAATCGAACATGAAGCGCCGCTTAGCGAATTCGTCGATTTCTCACATGGGATTCGTGTTGTTGGGTATTGCTTCCTTCACGGATTTGGGAATCAACGGGGCGCTGTTGCAAATGATTTCCCACGGTTTAATCGCCTCAGTATTGTTTTTCCTGGCTGGCGTTACTTACGATCGCACCCATACAATGATCATGGACGAGATGGGCGAGATTGGGAAAGTCATGCCGAAAGTGTTTGCTTTGTTTACCGCAGGCGCGATGGCATCTTTGGCACTTCCCGGAATGAGCGGTTTTGCTAGCGAATTGTCCGTGTTTGTGGGCGTCGCAACTAGCGATATGTACAGCGGTTCTTTCCGCGCGGTGACAGTGTTCCTGGCTGCTGTAGGACTGATTTTGACGCCGATTTATTTGCTCTCGATGCTGCGACAGTTATTTTACAACTGTGGGAGACTGGCGGCTTGCGACCTTGAGGATCTAAATCTGCAGAATCAGAGAAACAATCTGGATGAAGCGGTTTGTTTTGGTAATAGTTGCGTTTTGCCTGGTGATGCACCGTTTATTGATGCTAAACCTCGGGAAGTGGCGATCGCATTTTGCTTTTTGATACCGATTGTCGGCATTGGTTTTTATCCCAATATGGCGATGCAAGTCTACGATGCCAAGACTGTCGCAGTCAACGCAGAAGTCCGCCAATCTTACATCCAAATTGCTCAACAAAATCCTCGGATTTATGCGAATCAACTTTTGGTTCCCAAAATTGCCCAAGCTCAAAAATCGCCTGCTTTGGACAAAATTACAGGGTCTGAATCTGCATCGGTTTTTGGCATTGTCAAATAATTTAATCGAATTCTGTTTGTGTTGAAAATTGGGCGATCGCTTTTGTCAAAGGGCGATCGCTTTTTTCTTATCGCTGAATTTCTGAAATAATCTGCGCCAGATTCTCCCTAGCATATCCCACCTCAAGCATCGATTTATCATCGAGTTCAGAGGCTACTTTATTCAAGATATTTAGCGGTTCTTCAAAGCCTGTCGTCTTCACAAACAACACTTGCAAGCGATTTTTTACTAATGCTAAAATAGAGCGACTTGGTTCGCCTTTATCCCCTTTCCATTTAGCAATGTTAATGCTCAATTTGTGAGTTTTCAACAGCCGCATTCTTTCTATTCCTTGGGTCTTAACCGTCTCCAAAACCTCCGATCGAATCTGATAGACTAATCTATCCGTCACATATTGCACGATCAAAGGCTGAAGCATAAAAACAGTTTCCCCCCCCTCACTAATTTTGTCAATCAGCGAGCGACGACCCAGAGAATCGAGATTTTTTAGCAAATCCGAAAGCGATGAATTGACCAATATCTGCTCTCGCAAAGTCGCCAGGGAAATCGGGCTTTGAGCAATAGCAATCCAGTAGGCAATCTCTTGTTCTGAACTCGACATTCGATCGAACTGCTGTGCCAGCAAATTGCTGATATGTTCTTCAATAAATAACGCCGTTGCTTCCAAAAGCTTTAAAATATTTCCCTCGAAAAACTCGTTAATTGTTGTGGCTACAATCTTTAAGGCTAACAGATTGCCTCCGTACCGCGATAACAAGATTTCCAACTCTCGATCTTGAGGCGACAAACCTTTTTCTTGGAAAATCTCCCGCGCTATTTCCGAGGAAATAGCAGGTTTTAAAGACCGCACTTTTTCTCCCGCTAGCAAAGCCAGTTCCGTAGGCTCTTCCGAACTAACTAGCAGTAAACAGCTATTGTGATTGACCTCACCGAGCCGCACAATTAAATCTCGATATCCTTCGCAGCCTTCGCGATAGTGTCCCGCTAATTCTTCGGGTTTGAGAACCGCTTCAAAATCGTCTAAAATTACCAGACAGCGGTGTTTTCGCAGATATTCGACCAAGCGCGAAATTTTGCTGTTGAGGTCTAGCTGCACATCGGGTTTTTGTTGGTTAGAAAAAAGTTGAATTAAGCTTCCTAGGAAGTCGGATGGTTCGGGTGTCGATCGCAGCGATCGCCAAATCACAAAATCAAACTCATTCTGTACCTGTGAGGCCAACTGCACCGACAGAGTTGTTTTGCCGCTACCAGCCAAACCAAGCAGCGCTACCAGGCGACAATTATCTGATACAGTCCACTGCTTTAAAGTAGTTAATTCTTCAGTCCGTCCGTAAAAAACCGAAACATCCGGTGCTTGGCCCCAATCTTCCTGTCGGTGTCCAATCGCCATCTTCAATAGAGAACCTTTACCTCCACTAAAATCGCTCGTTCCCCGATCGGTGTGGTATGAAAACAGCAACTGATGCCTCAATTCCGAAAGCTTTCCAGGGCCGTTCCCCCCAATCTGAAACTTTTTGTAAACTTCGCCTAGTCTTTTGCGAACGGCGATGTCGCTAATGCCAAGCTTGGTTGCGATCGTCGCCGTAGATTGACCGTCGAGAGCCATAAACACAGTTTCTAACTCGGCATCTGTGACACCGCGTTGTTTGGCGATCGTTTGCACAAAGTTTTGAGGAATCGGAGTAGTCAAGGTAGGAATCTCGTCTATACTAAAAATCTATCTTCTATTATATTGTGTGAGTTCTCGCGGGCGAGCAATTGAATCGAATCAGTCAACGTTCAGCTTGCTTTTAGTTGTTTAGACAGATTTAGATATTTATACCCAATTATCCATTGTGATACCAGTTTAAACTGATATCTTGCACCATTCTCAATTACTTGCTTAGGAACAGGCTTTCCGGCCTGTTCCACAAGAGATAAATTTTATTGTGAAACAGGCCGGAAAGCCTGTTCTTGACAATGGTGCAAGATGTGAATTTAAACAAAGAATGTAACTTTAGTAGAACCTATTGTAGGGTGGGTGGAGGCGCGGCGATTAATCTGTAGAACCAAACGATAAATCTCCAACCGCGCCTCCACCCACCGCGAACCAAAAACCGGGTCAATTTACAATTTTTGAAAGCAGCCCTATATCAGCCAAAAATTGTCGCACTAGCGCGGTATTCTCGGGCAGAAAGCAGCCGCCAACTCCCATCGCCCATAAGTTCCAAAACCTGCTGGTGATATTTGACTAAACTCAATCGGTGGCCCACACTCACAAACGTAGTTTTAGTGGCTTGCAACTGCTCGTATAAATATTGCTCGTTCTTCAAATCCAAAGCACTTGTCGCCTCATCCACAATAGCGTATCTGGGTTCCGTCAATAACAATCTAGCAAAAGCTAAACGTTGCTGTTCTCCCAGCGACAAAATCTCACCCCAATCTAAATTCGCATCAAAACCGCCCAATCTGTCCGGCAAATCTGCTAAGTTTACTGATGCCAAAACGCGGCGCAATTTTTCCTCATCAACCTCGCTGCTGGTATGGGGATACAAAAGTTGCGATCGCAAACTACCCAAAATCATATAAGGACGCTGCGGCAAAAACAGCATTTCCCCCAATTCTGGCCGCGCCAAACGCCCCGTTCCCGCGTCCCACAAACCCGCAATCGCCCGCAGCAAGGAACTCTTTCCAGTACCGCTTTGTCCGACAATTAACAGTCCTTCACCGGGCTGCACTGCTACCGACAAATCCCTAATTAAAGTCTTTTGATGCTGCGGAGTATCTACAGTAACGTGCTCCAGTGTCAACTGAGAATCTACTACTACATCTATAGCAGTTCCAGCAGGACGAGATACCGCTTTTTTCGCTTCCAGAGTATCTGTAAATACAGTCAAACGATTGATACTAGCTGCAAAAGAACTCAGCGGCTCAATCTGAGTTACAATCACAGAAAAAGCGCGCAAAATCTGACTAAAAGCAAAACCCGCTTGAGTGATATCTCCAAACTGGATTGTACCACTTCGATCTGCAAAATAAGTTGGAGCTAGAAACAAAGCCGGAATAATCACAACAGCATATCCGTATCCAGTTGTGAAATAATCCAAGTTCCGCTGCCAACCAATTAGCAAATTAAAATTGCGGAATACTTCCACAAATCGCTGCTTTATTTGAAATGATTCTTGCTCCTCGCCTCCATAAAAAGCAATAGATTCGGCGTTGTCGCGAATGTGAACCAGTCCGTAGCGAAAATTTGCTTCTTTTTTAAGTTGCTCGAAATTCAGAGGTACTAATCTTTGACCAAAAACTAGAGTAGCTGTCGTGCCCACAATAGCGTAGATAATCAGAAAAATCGAAAGTTGTTTTGAGATAGACCACAGGATACCAGTAAAAGATATAATATTAACTATTGAACCCAGGATGAGCAGCATAAATGACAAACTTGTCCGGGTAAAAGAGCGGACATCTTCGGAAATTCGCTGGTCTGGATTGTCGATTTCCTTGTGTAAATTTATTTCGTAATAAGCCCGATTCTGAAAATACTTATCGAGGAACTTATTAGTCATCCACTCCCGCCAGTAGATACCCAATTTATCTTCGGTATACCGGTAAATTACCACAATGGGAGTGCCGACTATAAAAACCCCTGCATACACAAACAGATACTTCCAGTAATTGAGCTGGTCTTTCTTAGCTAGTGCTGTGTTAAAAAAGTTACCGACGTAACTAATTATTACATTCATACCGCTGACTGACAGCGACAAAAAAAGCAGCAAAGTCAATAAAGCCCAGGGCTGCCAGTGCGGTGTCAATCTGTCTTTGAACCAGACAAAAGCGCTGAAAGGAAGAATTAACATTAAAGCCACGATCGCAATTGCGGGCGAATTAATAATTCCTTTCAACAAAGTAACTAAGCCTGCTGCAATACTATTGACAAATTCGGGAAATAAGACTTGAGTACCCAAACATACAGCGCTGACGAGAACAAACATCGCAGCGAAGAGAAATATCAACAACAGCGCTACTAATCCTAAAAAGATTCTGCCACTCCCAGGCTCTAAAGGATAAAAGTAAGGTTGAGCGATCGCAATAAATCTCTGCCACAACTGACGGTCAAATCGATTCATCTTTGCTGTTTACAAAACTACTTTGACTGTTCTAACATATCAAGTCTTGTGACAAACTGCAGTAGTAATTTATTCGGAGTTTCGCGAAAAAAAATTGTCTCACGCACAGACGGAAACTGGTTGTCCGAGTTAACAGGTGGCAAGAAAAAATTTGGCAGATTAGTTCAAGCTCTTAGATTCATTTGTTCAATCAATTCTTTAATCTCAAATCTCAAATCGCTCTAGCTGGAAGAAGTTGCGCTATCGCCGGCCAAGTCTGACTGCAATTTACTGCTGTAAAATCTTTGGCTAATCCCTAAAATTACTTGTTTCATTAGCCAATACAAAACAGCAATTACTACAAAAGTGACAGCCATTACTAAAACCGGACGCTTGCCTATCAAATCGTTCATTACGCTGTTAACCAGCGCATCAGGGTTAGTCAGAATGTCCCAAGTGTTGAAGCGGATAAATCGCCCTAAATAAATGCCGATCGCCGAAAGTGCGTGTATAGTTATCTCCGTTGCCAGGATAAATCTACTCAAACCCTGTTGCTTCAAATAGTAACCCAAATTCATCACCGACAGCACGTAAGCTCCAAACCCGGCCAGCATAAACGCGAGATATTGGGGAATCAAAGCCAGAGTCACAGTCCACACCGAGTTCCCCTCTTTAATCTGGCGGATCAGGTGAATGATATCAGTTAAAACGTAGGGCGCATTGGGTAAAAATGCGATAAACCAGAAAAAACCGCCCCACCACCGGAGAGAGCGAACTCCGCGCTGCCGCAGTACCCAGATGTCTACAGCCATCAGTGCCAGTGTAATCGCGATCGCCCCCAAAACGTAAGTTTTGCCCACATCTTGCACTATGTGCCTCAGATACGCAAAAACAGGGCGCGTACTGGACAAAAAAGTAGCGCCCAGAAGAAAGCCCGTACCCCACAGCAGCCAGCGCGATCGAGGTTTGCGGAACAGCCAAAAACTCAGGCCCAGCGGTACTAAAGCCAAAAACAAATTCCAAGACATCCAGCGGACATTGTGTCCCATTGCTTCCAGCGCTTCCAGGATTAATCCCATCATGTCAATTTTTATACAATTAAAGGTTTGATGCAGTTTCAATCTATCTTAGTCGTTAACTTGTAGGGTGCGTCAGCTTATGGCTCCTGGCTGTGCGCCTAAAAATCAGGATCTGCTGACGCACCCTACCACTGTCGAGTCAATCTAAAATCTAAAATCTAAAATCTAAAATCGACTGACGCACCCTACCACTGTCGAGTCAATCTAAAATCTAAAATCTAAAATCTAAAATCGACTGACGCACCATACCATTGTGGAGTGAATTCTTTAATCTAAAATCTAAAATCTAAAATCTAAAATCGACTGGCGCACCCTACTATTTATACACTTTGTCGATCGGAATCTCAATCTGAAAAGTCGTTCCGCATCCTATGGAAGAAATGCACTCAATCTTACCCTTGTGCTTTTCCACCACAATCGAGTGCGCGATAGACATTCCCAACCCCGTACCTTTCCCCACAGCTTTCGTAGTAAAAAACGGGTTAAAAATTCGATCTACTATCCCATCGGGAATACCCGTACCGTTGTCCGAAATTTCTACCCTCACAGTGTTCTGGGGGGTTACACCAGTGGAAATAGTAATGCGGCCACTCTTTGTCTCTGATTGTGGAACCGATAACTTTTGATATCGTTCTTCAATAGCATCAATTCCATTAGCAACAATATTCATAAACACCTGATTCAGTTGGCTGGGATAGCATTCCACCAGCGGCAGTTTCCCGAAATCCTTAATTACTTCAATTTCCGGGCGACAGTCCCGACTCTTCAAGCGGTGCTGCAAAATTAACAAAGTGCTCTCAATTCCCTCGTGAATATCCACCGGCTTCATTGCCGATTCGTCCAGTCGCGAAAAATTTCTGAGGGACAATACAATTTGCCGGATGCGCTCGCTTCCTACCTGCATCGAACCCATAACTTTTCTTAAATCCTCAGCCATGAAATCCAAATCAATCTCTTCAATGCGATCGACAATTTTTGAATGAGGTTCGGGATACTCCTGTTCGTAAAGAGTAACCAGATCGAGCAACTGTGTAGTATACTGGTTGAGATAATCAATGTTAGCGTGAATGAAATTAACGGGATTATTAATTTCGTGAGCGATGCCAGCCACTAATTGCCCCAAAGAAGACATTTTTTCTGTTTGAATGAGTTGAGTTTGAGTAGAGCGCAATGACCGCAGCGCTGACTCTAAATCTCTGGCTTTTTCTCTTTCTCGTTCCTCGCTTTGCCGCAGTGCTTCCTCTGCTTGCTTGCGAGTCGTAATATCTTGGGAAACTCCAATTATTACCTTAGCCTGACCCTCCGCATTCCTACTAAAAATAGTATCCCGGCTTTGCAGCCACAACAATTGACCGTATGCTCCCTGTACCCGGTACTCAATTTCCCTAGTTTCGCCATCTTCAACTTCTGCAAAGCTCGCGTGATGTTCCACAATTTTAGGCAAATCTTCGGGGTAGATTAACTGAGGCATGAGTGACGAATCCATCGCTGTAAGATCGTCTAGGGTATATCCCAAAAGCCCGAACAGTGAAGTATTGCTGTATATATTTCGCTGTTCTTCCAAGTCGTAGAGATACAAAATACCGGGAGTAGCCTCGGCTACTTTTTGAATAAACTGCTGGCTTTCTTGCAATTCTAATTCAGCTTGTTTGCGATCGGTAACATCAACGGTGATGCCGTCCCAAAGAATATCGCCGTTTTCCTTAGCTTCAGGACGCGAATTTGTCTGAAACCAGCGAATTTTGCCTGAAGGTAGTACCAGCCGTCCTTCCCACTGCCAAGGTTGCAGATTTTGGGCAGAAATAGCAATAGATTCGTCATGACTTTGGCGGTCGTCGGGATGAACCAAATCTGTTAGCACAGCCGCATTTTTAAGAATATATTCTGGTTCTAACTCAAAAAGTTCTCGGCAACCAGCACTTATGTAAGGAAAACAGGAATAGCCATCTGCACGCAACAAAAATTGATAAATGATTCCAGGTAAATTAGCAGACAGCTTTTGGAATTTTGCCTCGCTTTCCCGCAGTGCTTCCTCAGCTTGTTTGCGCTCCGTAATGTCAGTAATTGAACCAACCATGCGGACTGCTTTTCCAGATGCGTCCCACAAAGCTTGTCCCCGACTCAATATCCATTTGTAAGCGCGGTTGTAGCACCACAAGCGGTATTCTGTGATGTAATGCGGCGTTTTTCTCTCCAAGTGTTCTTGAAGAAGTTGCTGAGAACTCACTAAATCATCGGGATGTAAATTCGTATTCCATGTATTATTGTAATCGCTAATGTCACTATCTTCGTAACCAGTGATTTCCTTAAAGCGATCGGAAACAAAAAGTTGACCGGTTTGCAAGTTCCAGTCCCAAATGCCGTCATTGTTGCCTTTGAGTGCTAACTGCCAGCGTTCTTCAGTTTGCATCAATTGAGCAGTTCTCTGTTTCACTCTCTTTTCGAGTTCTTGATTGAGCTGTTTGAGACTTTCTTCTGCCTGGTTGCGTTCGATCGCAATTCCTGCTAAATTAATAATCGCTTCTATCAATTGCAGCTCAAAAAAATGAGGGCTGCGCGGTTGGGAATAATATATTCCAAAAGTTCCTAAAACTTGACTCTGAGATGAGAAAATAGGAGTTGACAAGCAAGCTCTCAGTCCAAAACTCAAGGCTAAATCTCGATAATTTTCCCACAAACGATCGCTGGCAATATCTGTAACGATCACCTGTTGGCGGCTAAAGGCAGCAGAGCCGCAGGAACCGACATCCGGCCCGATGGCTATGCCATGAATAGCAGCATTGTAACTGTCGGGCAAACTGGGCGCGGCTCCGTGCAGCAAATGTTTTCCGTCTGGAGCTAGAAGCAATATCGAACCGATGACATCTCTAGATTGCTGCTCGATAATTTTAATTAAAGTATTTAAAGTATCGCCCAGAGGAGCGCCCTTAGCAATCATTTCTAAAATTTGTTTTTGACCGGTTAACCAATTTTCTGCTTGCTTGCGCTCCGTAATGTCGCGAGCCACCCACAGAACAGTATTCTTTTTCATCGGCGAAATGGTAGCGGCAAACCACGTTTGTACGCTGGCAATTTCTAGGTTGTATTCAAAAGTACAGGTGTGATTGGTAGCAAGGGCGGTGCGAATTTGCTCTAGAAAAAAATCTTCCTTTTCTGTGTCGAATAAATCGTTAATTTTTTTACCGACAAATTCTGCCGTCGGCTTGTACAATAATTGGGGATTGGTCGGCGCGACTTTCAGGAACCGTCCCTCAATATCGAGTTCAAAAATTACATCGTTCATTGCCGCAAATAAAGTCCGCAGTTCTGCTTCCGAAGCCTGGAGGGCGATTTCAGCTTGTTTGCGATCGCTAATATCAGTCCCGATACAAAGCAGCCCTGCCACATTTCCCTTCGCATCTAGTAAAGGTTTATTTGTCCACGCTATCCACACCCTTTCTCCATTGCTGCGGATGTTTTCATTTTCGTTTTGGAAGTATTTTTGCGGCTGTGCCAAACAGTCTCGAATCTTTGTCGCCCGGTCACTTTCAAATAACTCTGTTTTCGGTAGAATTGTGCCGGTCGCACTTTTGCCGATGATTTCTGCTTCTGAATACCCGAAAAAATCTTCAGCAAACTCGTTAAAAAAAGTAATATTACCTTCACTGTCTAACTGCACAATCATGCTGTTAGCATTCTCAACTAATTGCCGGTACTTAACTTCGCTCTCCCGCAGTTTCGCACGGCCGTACACCCAGCTAAAAACCCCCACCCCAGTCAAAAGTGCCAGCAAGTCGCCTCCAAAGAGCAGCCACCACCGAAACGGCGAATTCGCAGGCCATCCTCCCGCCGGAATTGCTGCCAACTGCCAGGAAGCGTTGGGCAAAGTCACTTCCAGCACCACGGGATTCTGCTGAAAAATTGACCCGTCACCGAAAAACACAGGGCCGGAGGCTCCCGAACCGTCTTTGCCCCGCAGAGAGTATTGCAGCTTCGCTGAGGAGTCGTTGAGTCCTGCTTCCTCAATTAAGGATTTTTTGTCGAGGAACAGGCCTGTCAAGCCCCAGTAAACTCCTGTTTCGGGATCGGCGCCGGAGGGTGTGAGAAAAATCGGCGATCGGCTGATGAACGTCTCGTCCCCCTCCAATAATTTCACGGGCCCGGCTAGCAAAGTTTTTCTGGTTCGGATGACCTCTTTGACCATTTCCCGCTGTTCGGGTAGCGCCGTCAAGTCAACTCCGATCGCCGATTCATTTCCCTCCCGCGGATAAATGTAAGCGACCGTCGTGCCTTTAACTAAAGTTATGGCGCGAATGCCCGGTTGCTGTGCCACCAGAATTCTCGCCGTCGCTGCAAACTCGGCTTCGGTGATGTTTGGGTTGTTGGAAATGTAAGCCCCCAAACCCCGCATCAAAAACAGGCGGGAATTCAAAGAGCCTTCCAGCTTTGAACGGACTGTGCTGAGGCGATCGAGGGTGCTAGCGCGGTTGTAGTGAAAAAACCGCCGCTGTTCCGATCGATCTAAAATGCCAACTCCGACCAAAATTGCTATTGATGCCGAAATTGCTGCTAAATACGGTGAAATTTGAAATTTTTTCACCTTAAAGTATTCCATCTGCCGCCGGTTAAGGTATTTTTTTACGTCTTTAGATAGATTTAGTTTAGTTCGATTTCTCTAAGCAAATGCAAGATTTTCGGCATACCGGGCTTTTTGCAAGCGGGCGCGAGTTTGTGGTGTTCTAGGACACCCGCCGAACGCCGGCGATCGGCTTGCCTCTAACCATCTATTCTGCGGACAAAGTTTTAAATCTCAAATCGACTGACTGAAATTAATGCGGTCATAAGCCCCCGGATTCATTCCTTCGCAGGCTCAGGACGGATCGATCTAAAATCTAAAATCTCAAATCTAAAATTGGTTGACTCGCCATTTATCGGGTAGGGTGCGCGCTGCCCCACCAGAGCGGTGGGGGAACGCGCACCCGAAAGACGGGAGTTATTAGCTAAAATAAGGTTAGCAATAATTTTTTTCAGCGCTACGGCTAATCATTCATAGGGGCAATTTGATGCAAGAACAGTTGATGGAAGCGATCGCACCTTACCGCGATCGCGTAGATTATCTAGAAGTTCGCCTCGAACAAAGCGAGTCAACTGCGATTAGTTTTCGCGGCCCTCAGTTAGATGCTGTCAACCGGAGTTTCAGTCTCGCCGGCGGCATCCGCGCCTGTCACAAAGGCGGCTGGAGTTTTGTAACTTTTAACGGTTTAGCTGAGTTAAAAGACCGCATTGAAGAAGCTGTAGTGCAGTCTCGTTTGGTGGGCTGCGAAAAAACTCTACTAGCAGATGTCACCCCTATTCAAGATTATGTAGCGGTGGAATTGGGCCGCGACCCGCGCTCTATTACTCTAGCCGAAAAGCGGAAATTGCTCGAATCTTACAACCAGTTGCTGTTAGATTACGACCCGCGAATTCAGACGACAATGGCCGGTTACAGCGACAGATTCGGGGTTACTTATTTTGTGAATTCTCAAGGCACTTGCATCGCTCAAGAGCGCTTGGACGTGACCGGGCGTTTCGGAGCGATCGCCCGCGGCGAGGGCGGTGTCGTCCGCCAAGGGTTTGAGTCGATTCACTCGCGATCGGATTACGATGTCTTGACAAATATTGAAGATCGTGTTAAAAGTGCTGCCGTTCGAGCAGTGGGCCAACTAGAGGCAAAATCGGTGAAAGGCGGTCAGTATCCGGTGATTTTAGACCCTTATTTGTCGGGGGTTTTTATCCACGAAGCTTTCGGGCATTTGTCGGAAGCAGACGGCATTTACGAAAACCCGAAAATGCAGGAATTGTTGACTTTGGGCAAGCCTGTGGCGATCGAACAATTGAATGTAATTGACGACGCAACAGTGCCGGGATTGCCGGGAACTTTGAAATACGACGACGAAGGTGTGCCGGCACAGTGCAAGCATTTAATTAAAAATGGAGTTTTAGCCGCTCGGATGCACAATCGCGAGACGGCGGGCAAAATGGGCGAAAGTCCGACGGGAAATGCCCGGGCTCTGAGCGCTACTTTTATGCCTTTGGTGCGGATGACTAATACTGCGATCGAGTCTGGCGAACATTCTTTTGACGAAATGGTTGCCGACATTGACGAAGGAGTGTATGCAGTGCGGATGTTGGGAGGACAAACCAACGGCGAAATGTTTACCTTTGCGGCGGCTCAAGGTTTTATGATTCGCGACGGCAAATTGGCTGAACCCGTGAGCGATGTCACTTTAAGCGGCAATGTATTTCAGACTTTAAAGGATATTGAGTCGATAGGAAACGACTCGGTTTATGCCTACGGCGGTTGCGGTAAAGGCGGCCAAAGCGGTTTGCCCGTAAGTGTCGGCGGCCCCCATTTGCGGATTAAAAATGTCGTCGTCGGAGGAAGGTAATCATTAGTCATTAGTCATTAATTATTAGTTCAAAACTTACGCAATTGGCACATGGTGAAGGCGTGCTCGCGCCCTCACGCCTCACCTTAACCAGTCCGGGACACTGACAAGTTGACAAACCACTGAAAATCTACTATTTAGGGCTTCAGCGAGGTCGTTCGGTGTTTGGGAGACTTCAGAAATTACAGAGAAATTGGGGAAGTGCGATCGCGATTATATAGCAATCCTCGCATCAGTTTCAATAACTGGTTAACTTCCAAGCTCTGCCTGGGAACCGATGTAAGCGAGGCTCTGCCTCGGCCCAGACTATGGAGGCTCTTCCTCCGGATCTGCGTTACCAGGCTCTTCCTGGTAACGAGTATAATCATTTAGGATTGCTATAGACTTTACCAGGCTTTCCCCTAATTTTTTGTTTAATTCCCCTTAAGTTTCTTTCATCTCTACCCGATTATTCTGCCTAATGGGAATCTCAATCACAAATTATGCACCCGGTTCTGTTGGCTGTGATAAACTCTTCAAATCTCCGCCGCGCTTCTCCACCAAAATCTGATAGGTAATCAAATAATCCCAAACCAGTGTCTTGACCCGCAGGTTCAGTTGTAAAGAAAGGACTAAATAGATGGGTTCTTATGATCGCGAATTAAATAACTTACAATTTTAATTGTTATTGTGGGATGGGCTCTTATAGCCCGTCATGAGTGGACGGGCGGGACGCCCATCCCACTTTCAAGAGTGGAAGTTATTTAATTCTCATTCCTTACCTCCCTTGTTATTCCCAGCCTGTCTTTCACACCGACTCTTACCCCATCCTAATTCAGCATATAAGTACAAATCGTAATCCTACTATGGTCATTTTTAATTTGCTCCGAGGCGCGTTTTTGGTCATAGCAATTCAAGGCATGAATCGCATAGCTCAGCAAATTCATAAATACCTGATTCAACTTACCGACATAACATTCTATTTTTGGCAAATCTCTTGGGGACGAGGCGCACTCTACAGATAGAGTTTGTGCGTGCAGGAGTGTTCCCTCTTTCTTCTTCCTTCTCAATAAAAAATCCCGGTTTCTTTAAGAAACCGGGATTTTTCCTACCAACTAAGAGAGGAGTCAAAACTTCACAGGTAGCGGTTGCCGGAATTCTGCATTTCTCGCACAACCCTCTAAACCAAACTACGGGCAAATTCTAGTTGCAGCTTCTTTAAAGGTGTCTCATTTCCTCTTCAAGCACCCGAACCAAATCTTGATTGCCACTGGATCTCGCTACTTCTATGCGGTGCATCAGTTGCTTGTGAATGTTAGCGCGGTGGGTTTCTGCTACTTTTTTTACGTTTTGACGATTTGTGTTCATGGTGGACGTTCCTTATATTAAATTTGGTGTACCTGCTACTTCTCTAATATAGCGCTAAATTCCAAAAAGTATCTAAATTTACAAAAAATTTACAGTTGTTGACCGATCGACCAAACTACTGTATAAGATTGGTCATAAGTCAATAGCGATATCTTGACAATCAAAAAAAAGGCAGAACGCTAGAGCACCAGAAGGCAGAAGGCATAAGGCATAAGGCAGAAGTAGAAATTCTCCCCATCTCACAACCTTTACTCAAAGGGTAAGGTACTTATGGCGCACCCAACATTTAGTCAAAACTCAAAACTTGCTTCAGCGCCTCTACCAACTGCTGAAGGTGTGCGAGCTCGTGAGTTGCCATCAGCGAAATCCGAATTCGACTCACGCTGACAGTCGGAGGCCGAATCGCCGGAGCAAAAATACCCATCTCCTTGAGTTTGCTGCCCACTGTTAAAGCGGAGGCTGCATCTTTTAACGGAAGACTGAAAATAGGGGAGAGGGAATTGCTAATTGGTAATTGGTAATTGGCAATCGCGCAATATTTGAAAGTTTCGATATTTTGTCGCAACCGAACTCGGCGTTCTGGTTCTTGCTGTACAATCCTCACAGCTTCTAAAGCAGCCGCCGCGTCAGCAGGCGTCAATGCTGTAGTATAAATCCAACTCGCAGCTCGATTACGCAGAAAATCAATTAAAGCAGCAGATCCCGCAACGTAACCACCTAAACTTCCCAAAGCTTTGCTGAGTGTACCCACTTGAATCAGCGGTGTTCCCGTACACCCGAAATGTTCTGCACAACCGGCACCGCTATCACCGAAAACTCCCGTAGCATGAGCTTCATCTACTAATACCATGCAGTTAAAGGTTTCGGCCACAGCCAACAACTGCGGTAGCGGACACAGGTCCCCATCCATACTAAAGACGCTATCGGTAATAATCAAACACTTGCGATACCTCGCGCGATTTTGCTCTAGCTTGGCTTTTAAATCCTCAAGATTGCAGTGACTGTATTCTAGGGCAGTTGCACCGCTGAGTGCGGCTCCGTTTTTCAGGCTCGAATGGTTGTACTTGTCAGATAATATCAAATCGCGCTTGCCGACAACGGATGCGATCGCTCCTAAATTCGCCAAATATCCCGAACTGAATACTAAAGCATCTTCAGTTTGTTTTAAATTAGCAATAGCCAGTTCTAGCTCTCGGTGCAAATCGCGGTGTCCGCTGACCAACCTCGAACCCGTCGCACCCGTACCAAATTCCTTAGTTGCAGCGATAGCAGCTTTAATTAACCTGTCATCGCCCGCAAGTCCCAGATAATCGTTGCTGGCAAAGTTAATCAGCCGACGGCCTGCTAATTTTACCACCGGACCGGGGGAACTTTCGATTGATTCTGGCGATCGATACCAATCGGCACGGCGAACTGTGTCCAGGGCCTTGTCTATCCAAGCGTAAGGGTCTGCGTTCATATTGGAAAGCGATCGGGTAATACGTTATATTAGCTGGTGATCAGTTCCTCCCTATCACAGAAGCATATGCCACTCACTAAAAAATACAGATTAGTCACCCGCAGCGATTTTGACGGTCTAGTCTGTGCAGTTTTGCTCAAAGAACTCGATATGATCGACGAGATTAAATTCGTGCATCCTAAAGATATGCAGGATGGGAAAATCGAAATAACAAATAACGATATTAGCACCAATTTACCCTATGTTGAGGGAGTTCATCTAGCTTTCGATCACCATTTCAGCGAAACTCTCAGACACGAGAAAATCAAAATTAACCACATCATCGATCCCTATGCAGCTTCAGCAGCTAGGGTACTGTACAAATATTATGGAGGCAAAGCAAAGTTTCCTGATATTTCTGAGGCGATGATGGCAGCCGTTGACAAATCAGATTCCGCTCAATTTGCCCAAGAAGAGGTTCTGCATCCGCAAGAATGGGTGCTGTTAAACTTCATAATGGACGCACGAACCGGGTTGGGAAGGTTTAAAGAATTTACCGTTTCCAATTATCAGTTAATGATGCAGTTAATCGATTACTGCAAATATCATACTATCGATCAAATACTGCAGCTTCCTGATGTAAAAGAAAGAGTAGACCTCTACTTCGATCAGGAAGAAAAATTTAAAGAGCAAATACAGCGATGCGCCCAAGTTTATAATAATTTAGTTGTTTTGGATTTGCGTAACGAAGATGTGATTTATGCGGGAAATCGTTTTGTAATTTATGCTTTGTTCCCTCAGTGCAATATATCTATTCACGTACTTTGGGGACTGAAACAACAAAATACTGTTTTCGCAGTTGGCAAGTCAATCTTTAACAAAACTTCTAAAACTAATATTGGGGAGTTAATGTTGAGGTATGGCGGCGGTGGACACCAGAATGCCGGAACTTGTCAGATTGAGAACGATAAAGCTAGTCAAGTTTTGAAACAGTTAATTGCCCAGATAGAGCAAAATGGTTAATTTGGCTTTATCTTTTTTGCAGTCAGGACTTGAGTCTTTGATGATTTGTTTTAATTTTCAGCACTAAAGTCCTTACTACAAACAGGGATTTTTAGGACTGAAGTCCTTACTGCCAACGGGAATTTAGTCCTCAAGGTTTTTAGCTGGCGGGTTCTGAACATTGAGATTTTCTGAACTTTTGCCTTTGACTGGTGGCAAATGGTCTACCAAACCCATATCAAAAGCGATATCCGGCAACTCATCGGCGTTATATTTTCCTGGCTCAAACAATCGACCGGGAGTAAAACAAGGCTGTTTTAATCGTACCATTTCCCCGGGTGAAAACATTCCCCTAAACATTTTGCGTTCGAGTCCCATAATTTCCGATCCTAAAACAACTTTCGCATTAATCCTAGCAATTTTTGAGCAGCAGCTTCCCAATTAAATAAATCGGCCGTCTCTTTAGCTTTTTTAGCTACCTGAAAACGCATCGGGTCTTCAACAATTTTTCGCAACTGTTCGCGAACAGACTGAAGATTTGGCTCTGCCCAATGAGGAGCATTTCTGATTTTTAGATACTCAGTATCGTAACACTTTCCTACGGGAACTAGATCGTAAGCAATGGGATAGCAGTTATCCGCATTGGCGTAGTCAGTCGGGCCGCCGTACATAGGGTTTGCTGAATAATCGATCGCACGTTACGTAGCGAAAGCGATCGAGAGCGTGCGAGCGAGTGAAAAGTGCAAG